>NZ_JBEONP010000006.1:0-128154 GCF_040544435.1 Undibacterium sp. GrIS 1.2 | reverse complement strand
CTTTCATCTTGCCAGAAATGGCCGCTCCTTTCTCATCTATTTTGCGCTTCTCGCAATAAAATTACTCTCCGGTGTTTCGTTTTGCAAGAACCTCTTATGAATAAACTTTACCAACAAGCTATAAAAACAAGCCTTGCTAATTCGTACCATGACGTCTGCGATAACCCTCCAGAAAACTGGCAATTCGCCCGAATGCTTCCGTCAAATCATCGGAATTAGGTAAAAACACGACGCGGAAATGATCTGGATGTATCCAGTTAAATCCTGTTCCTTGTACCAGCAAGACCCGCTGCTCGGTGAGCAAGTCATGAATAAATTCTTGATCATCCTTGATCGGATACATCTTAGGATCAAGTTTAGGGAACATATATAAAGCGGCTTTGGGTTTGACACAAGTCACACCGGGAATATCGGTCAGTAGTTTATGCGCCAGATCACGTTGTTTTAACAGACGACCGCCAGGACCGACCAGATCATTGATACTTTGATAGCCACCAAGGGCTGTCTGGATTGCAAATTGTCCGGGCGCATTCGCGCATAGACGCATGGAGGCGAGCATATTCAAGCCCTCAATGTAATCTTTGGCATGACGTTTCTCGCCAGAGACCACCATCCAGCCTGCCCGATAACCACAAGAGCGGTAATTTTTGGACAAACCATTTAAGGTTAAGAACAGGACATCGTCTGCTAGCGATGCGATTGAGGTATGTGTCGCTTCGTCATACAAAGTCTTATCGTAAATCTCATCCGCAAAAACGATCAATTGATGCTGACGGGCGACTTCAACGATTTGCTGCAAAATTTCAACCGGATATAAAGCACCGGTAGGATTATTCGGATTGATGACAACGATCGCCTTAGTATTCGGCGTGATCTTACTTTTGATATCGTCTATATCCGGCATCCAGTCCGCGGTTTCGTCACAGACGTAGTGCACAGGTTTACCGCCAGACAAACTGACTGCGGCTGTCCACAAAGGATAATCCGGCGCTGGCACCAAGACCTCATCGCCAGAATTGAGCAAAGCATTCATGCTCATCACGATCAACTCAGACGCGCCATTACCGAGATAGACGTCCTCAATAGTGACACCACGGATATGTTTCTCCTGGGTGTAATGCACGACCGAACGACGCGGTGCGAACATCCCTTTAGAGTCGGTATAGCCTGCAGCATTTTGCATGTTCAGTATCATGTCCTGAACAATTTCATCAGGAGGATCAAAATTGAATACGGCCAGATTGCCGATATTCAGTTTGATGATCTTATGTCCCTCATCCTCCATCTGTTTGGCTTTTTCCATGACGGGGCCACGGATGTCGTAACAGACGTCTGCTAATTTTTGTGATTTTTGTACGGGTCGCACTGATGCAATCCTCTATAAAATAAGTCTAAATTGGTGCGAGGCTGCAAGATGATAGTTCATTGATGGATCACCTCAGTCAATCTATCGTTGATTGCTGCACTGCCGGATTGTGCATTTTGCCCAATGAACACCGTTTTATCAATTCGTTTCGAGAATTTGTCTAATTTTGTTTGCTTTTGGTGAGTTTTAACAAAAATTACAGGGCATTGATTGGATAAACCCATGTGATCAGTCGAGTATGAGATATCAATGGCAGAATGCGCCAGCCTTTGAGAAAAAAAGCTACAATGCGCCAATCTTGAGACTTACGCCTGCATCCATGAAGCTACATTCAACTCAAACTCAGCAATACCAGACTGTCACTGCCTACGATCAACAAGGCGTGGAATTTAATGCCAAGCGCTTTGAACATAGTCTGATCGTTTTACCCGAAGTCGCTCCCGCACTTTGGAATGTTACGCATTTTGATTCCTTAACTGCCGACGATTTTGCGCAGGTGAATGCGACCAAGCCCGATGTCGTGATTTTGGGCACGGGTGTACGTCAGCGTTTTATCCATCCTAAATTAATCTCTGTATTGACGAGTCAGCGCATCGGTGTCGAATGCATGGACAATCAAGCTGCCTGCCGCACCTATAATATTTTGATGGCAGAGGGGCGCAAAGTCGCTCTGGCCTTGATTATGGAATCTGCATGAAACCAAGCCGCTCGCCTTACGACTCCCCCGCTACGCTTTGGCTGATCGCGATTGTTTTTACCTTGCTCTGGTTGTATATGTTGGGTGCACGAACTTTGGTGCCAACGGACGAAGGTCGTTATGCCGAGATGGCGCGCGAAATGGTAGCTACCGGCGACTGGATTACGCTACGTTTAAATGGCATTAAATATTTTGAGAAGCCACCACTGCAAAACTGGATGAACGCCATCAGTTTTGAACTTTTTGGTCTTGGCGAATGGCAAGCCAGATTGTGGACTGGATTATGCGGTTTGTTAGGAGTTGCAGGAACCGCTTATACCGGCGCCAAAGTATTTAACCGTCGGGTGGGTATCAGTACTGCGCTGGTTTTGGGTTCCAGTTTTTTATGGTTTGGTCTAGGTCATATCAATACGCTAGACATGGGCTTGTCCGGCATGATGACCTTGAGCTTGTGCGGTTTGCTATTAGCGCAAAAAACCAACGCTAGTGCTAGTGAACAGCGTTATGGCATGTTGCTGTGTTGGGTCGGGATGGCGTTGGCGAGTATGTCAAAAGGACCGATTGGCTTGGTCTTGCCGGGGGCTGTACTCGTCATTTATACCTTGGTAACGCGTGATTGGGCGCTCTGGACACGTCTGCATTTGGGTAAAGGCTTGATCGTCTTTTTCTTGATCACTGCTCCCTGGTTTATTTTGGTCTGGCAAAAAAACCCCGAGCATCCCTATTTCTTTTTTATCCACGAAAATTTTCAGCGTTTTACCAGCAAAGTCCATCACCGTGAAGGCGCATGGTATTACTTCATTCCCATCCTGATACTGGGAATCATGCCTTGGCTGGGCTTGTTGCTACAAAGTCTTTGGTCGGGCTTGCGTGAGAAAACGATAGGGGAAAATTTTCAGCCTAAAAAGATGTTGCTGATCTGGTCAGTCTTTATCTTTGTATTTTTCAGCATTTCCGGATCAAAATTACCGTCTTATATTCTGCCAATTTTCCCTGCGCTGGCTTTGCTCGTCGCGGTGCAGTTGGAACGGACATCTATCCTTTCGTTGCGCATAGCAACAGGCTTATTTGGACTGATCGGACTGGCTGGTTTAATTTTTGCTGGTAAAGTTGGAGGCCTCACTAATGACGCATATGAAATCCCTCTTTATCAAGCTTACCAACCTTGGGTTTATGCGGCCGCGGCGGTTGCTTTTGCTGGCGGAATACTAGCGAGCTATTTTGTTGGACGGAATAAAGATGCCGCAGTTATAACTTTGGCGACAGCAGGATTTTTTGCTTGGCAAGCGCTGTTTCTAGGACATGAGCCATTAGGTCGTTATGGCGCGGGATTGCAACATATTGCTGAGATACAAGCAGAATTAACGCCTGCTACACAGATTTTCGCAGTGGGTCGCTATGAGCAATCACTACCTTTCTATTTGCAACGGACGGTCACGTTGGTGGAGCACCCAGACGAGATGGCGTTTGGACTCGGAATACAACCCGAGCTATGGATACCCAAGCGTGAAGATTTCGTAAAAAAATGGCGTGAAGACAGCCTGAGTGGCAAAGCAGATGTTGCAATTCTACGTACCGATATTTATCAGGCTTTTGTAAAACAAGGAGTGCCGATGCGCGTCATTGCAGAAGATCCAAAACGCGTTATTGTGTCAAATATACTTACTAAATAAATAAAACGACAAAGTAAGACAATCAATCCAATTAATCCAGCTAATCCGACTACAGGAACAAGACAATAATATGAACATCGGCACTTTTGGTTTTATTCTGACCGGCATTTTTTTAAATGCCTTTGCACAATTACTTCTTAAACAAGGCACCAAAGCAGTCGGTGCTATCCATTTAACAACAGAAAACTGGCTCCCTATAGGCTTAAAACTGGCGACACAGTTGCCTATCATTGGCGGCCTCACTTGCTACGTGGTGTCAGTGCTAGTGTGGATTGTCGGCCTGTCCAGGGTCGACGTCACTATCGCCTATCCGCTACTGTCTATCGGCTATGTCGTAAATGCCTTCTTTGCCTGGTACTTTTTAGGCGAGGTTATGTCGCTGCAACGCATCCTCGCTATTGGCATCATTATCATTGGCGTCGCTTTGCTGGTAAAAAGCTAAAGCATCGCTAAAAATCAACATAATTTGAAGGTAAATTAAAAAATAAGGGGAGTATGCCGATAAATACCCCTTATTGCCCAGACAATCTCTGGACGATTAAATTTACTCCATCCCAGTATATAAATAAAGGAATCAGCAATGACTACAGCACTGCCCTTCTTGCCATTTACAAAACCCACCATGGACGAAGAGACGATTACCGCTGTCGGTAATGTCTTGCGTTCTGGCTGGTTGACCAGCGGTCCTAATGTGCAGGCGCTGGAAGCGCAATTGTCCGAGTACTTTGGTGGTCGACCAGTACGCACTTATAACTCGGGCACGTGTACGATGGAAATCGCTTTACGTATTGCGGGCATCGGCTTGGGTGACGAGGTAATTACGACCCCAAATTCCTGGGTTGCTACCGCCAACGTAATTATCGAAGTCGGTGCTACGCCAGTATTCGTCGACATTGATCCACACAGTCACAATATTGATCTGGATAAAATTGAAGCCGCGATTACGCCACGCACTAAGGCAATTATCCCCGTTCACATGTGCGGCCTGCCCTGCGATATGGACAAACTGTATGCAATCGCAAAAAAACATAATCTGCGCGTGGTCGAAGATGCCGCGCAAGCCATTGGTTCGACCTGGAAAGGTCAGCGCATCGGTGCCTTTGGCGACTTTGCCTCATTCAGTTTTCAGGTCAATAAAAACATCATGACTGGCGAAGGTGGCTGCCTGGTCTTAAATAATGCAGAAGAAGCCCGCCTGGCAGAAAAATATCGATTACAAGGCGTCACCCGCAGCGGCTTGGATGGTATCGATGTTGATGTGCTTGGTGGCAAATACAATATTACCGATATTGCCGCCGCGATTGGTCTTGGGCAGATGAAGCATCTGGCAGAGTTCAACGCAAAGCGCAAAGCGCTGGCGCAGTATTATTTTGCGACATTTGGCAGCGAGTTCGAAGCACAAACAGGCGCAGAATTACCGGTCGCAGATTTTGAAAACAGCAACTGGCATATGTTTCATATTGTTTTGCCAGAACGCGTCAATCGTGGCGAATTTATGCAGCAAATGATGGATGTGGGCATCGGCCTCGGTTATCACTACCGTGCTATTCATTTGTTCAGCTATTATCGTGCTCGTGGCTTTACAGATGGCATGTTCCCGATCGCAGAGCGTGTTGGTAAGCAGATCGTCACATTGCCATTATTCCCAAGCATGACCGAAGCCGACGTAGAACGCGTCGTCTCTGCGGTAAAATCTCGCCTTTCCTAATTTTGAGTCCCGATTGATGAAACCAGAACTCTCCGTCGTCATCCCTGTTTATAACGAAGAAACCGGTCTACCGCAGTTGTACGCTCGGCTATATCCTGCGCTGGATGCGCTGGCTGCGCGTGGTGTTAGCTATGAGATCGTGTTCGTCAATGATGGCAGTCGCGACAATACGGCATTGATGCTGGCAGACCAGTTCAGGCTGCGTCCCGATGTTACTCGCGTCGTGTTATTTAGCGGTAATTACGGCCAACACATGGCGATACTGGCAGGCTTTCAGGCAACTCGCGGCGAGATTGTTGTGACACTCGATGCCGATCTGCAAAATCCTCCTGAAGAAATTGGTGCTCTGGTCGACAAGATGCGCGAGGGCTATGACTACGTTGGCTCTATCCGCCGCAAACGTCAGGACTCGGCATGGCGTACCTACGCGTCCAAAGCAATGAATCGCTTCCGCGAAAAAATCACCCGTATCAAAATCACCGATCAAGGCAATATGCTGCGTGCTTATGGTCGCAATGTGATCGACCTGATCAATCAATGCAGTGAGGTCAATACCTTCGTGCCAGCCCTTGCGTACACTTTCTCACGTAATCCGACCGAAATCACGGTGGAGCATGAAGAACGCGCTGCTGGCGAATCCAAGTATTCACTTTACAGCCTGATCCGCCTGAATTTTGATTTGATGACGGGCTTTTCTATTATGCCTTTGCAGTGGTTTTCTATGCTAGGGATGGTGCTGTCAGCCGCCTCTGCCCTGCTGGTATTTTTGCTCTTAGTTCGTCGCTTTATTTTGGGTTCGGAAGCAGAAGGCTTATTCACGCTATTTGCGATCGCTTTCTTTATGATGGGCGTGATTCTGTTCGGCATTGGTTTGCTTGGCGAATATGTTGGTCGTATTTATCAACAAGTACGCGGTCGCCCACGTTATGTGGTGCAAACAATTTTAGAACATACCGGCAATGATGTTTCAGAGACCAACTGAGATGACAGATAACAATCTCACTGGCATTGACGCCACCAATGCCAATGCGACTGCCGTTGTCTTTGCTTACCATAGCGTCGGTGTTCGCTGTATCAAAACCTTATTAGCTCGCGGTATCAGCATCGCGCTGGTTGTGACGCATGAAGACAATCCTGCTGAGACCATCTGGTTTGAATCGGTCGCTGCGCTTTGCAAAGAACACGGCATACCGACCATTACCCCAACCGACCCAAAGTCTGCTGAATTACATCAGCAAGTCGCAGCTATCGCGCCTGATTTTATTTTCAGCTTCTATTATCGCAACATGTTGCCCGTTAAACTATTAGGGCTGGCAAAACGCGGTGCCTATAATTTGCACGGATCTTTATTACCCAAATACCGTGGTCGTGTACCAGTCAATTGGGCAGTTCTGCATGGCGAAACTGAAACGGGGGCAACACTGCATGAAATGGCGCTTAAACCCGACGCTGGAGCGATCATCGCCCAGACCATGGTGCCGATTTTGCCAGACGACACGGCGTTTGAAGTATTTGGAAAATTAACGGTCGCGTCCGAACAAACCTTATGGTCAGCTTTGCCCGGCCTGCTCGCAGGCAATGCAATTAAGTTGAATAACGATCTGTCACAGGGAAGTTATTTCGGTGGACGTAAGCCAGAAGATGGTCGCATTAACTGGCAACACACTGCGCAGCAGGTGTATAACCTGCACAGAGCCGTTGCTCCACCCTACCCCGGTGCGTTTACCGAATTGAATGGTCAGACTTATGTTATCGGAAAAGCACGTTTATCAACAAACTTTCCTACTAACAATAGATCTGATTTGCCGACAGGCTTATGTGTAGTGGATAATGCTATCTTTGGCGTTTGCGGCGACGGTCGCGCGCTATCGATTATTGAATTATTATCCAATGGCAAAGTGGTTTCCCCTGAAGTTTTGGAAGCTGCCATCAAGGCTTAAAATTGGTTCAATCCAATGAAGCAGACATAATCAAAAAACGGTCGGCAAGAATAATAAGTAAATCAAATTTTAACTAAAGAAATCACCATGAAAAAAGTCCTCATTCTCGGCGTGAACGGTTTTATTGGCCATCACCTCTCCAAGCGCATCCTGGAAACTACTGATTGGCATGTCTATGGCATGGATATGCAAACCGAGCGTTTGGGCGACATGATCAATCACGAACGTATGCACTTTTTTGAAGGTGACATTACCATCAATAAAGAATGGGTTGAATACCACGTTAAAAAATGCGATGTCATCTTGCCATTAGTCGCCATCGCGACCCCATCCACTTACGTCAAACAGCCTTTGCGTGTGTTTGAGCTGGATTTTGAAGCCAACTTGCCTATCGTCCGCTCCGCAGCTAAATACGGCAAACATCTGGTATTTCCATCGACGTCTGAAGTGTATGGCATGTGCCATGACGAAGAATTTGATCCAGAACAATCAGAACTGATTTGCGGACCGATCAATAAACCACGCTGGATTTACTCTTGCGCCAAGCAACTGATGGATAGAGTGATCTGGGGTTATGGCATGGAAGGTTTGAATTTCACACTGTTCCGTCCTTTTAACTGGATCGGTGCTGGCTTGGATTCTATTCATACACCAAAAGAAGGCAGCTCACGCGTTGTGACGCAATTCTTTGGTCATATCGTCCGTGGCGAAAATATTTCTCTGGTAGATGGCGGCGCGCAAAAACGTGCATTCACTTATATCGACGACGGTATCGACGCCTTGATGCGTATCATCGCCAATAAAGATGGCATTGCCAGTGGGAAAATCTACAATATCGGCAATCCAACCAATAACTTCTCTATCCGCGAACTCGCGCACATGATGTTGACGTTGGCCGCTGAGTACCCGGAATATGCAGAAACAGCGAAAAAAGTACAACTGACAGAAACAACCTCAGGTGCTTATTACGGCGCAGGTTATCAAGACGTACAAAACCGCGTACCAAAAATCACCAACACCTGTGAAGAACTGGGCTGGGCGCCGACGACAGATATGAAAGACACTATGCGCAATATTTTTGATGCTTACCGTGGGCAAGTCGCCGAAGCCCGCGCATTGATGGACTAATCCAGTACCAATGCCAAGCATCGTTCTCAAAATTGACGTCGATACCTATCGCGGCACAAAAGAAGGCGTACCCAACCTGGTACGCCTTTTAAAACAACATCAAGCCGGTGCGACTTTTCTATTTTCTTTAGGCAAAGATCACACTGGCTGGGCATTGCGACGCGCATTTCGCCCCGGCTTCTTCAAAAAAGTATCCCGCACCTCGGTAGTTGAACACTATGGCATCAAGACTTTGATGTACGGCGTGTTTCTGCCCGCGCCGGATATCGGCAAAGACTGTGCCGCAGAAATGCGTGCGGTCAAGGAAGCTGGCTTTGAATGTGGCATCCACACCTGGGATCACGTGGTCTGGCACGACAATGTGCGCCAACGCGATGCAGCCTGGACCCAGAGCCAGATGCAGCAGGCGTATGCGCGCTTTACACAGATTTTTGGCGAAGTACCAAAGACGCATGGTGCGGCTGGCTGGCAAATGAATCCGGATGCGTTTGCTCAGTTAGACCAATTCGGTATTGCCTATGCTTCAGACGGTCGTGCGATGCTCAATGACGACGGCAGCTTGACTGATCCCGCAGCTGGACCGTATCGCTTACAGTCGAATGGCAAAACCTTCGCCTGTCTGCAAATGCCGACCACGCTCCCAACTTTGGATGAAGTTTTAGGGCGAGAAATTGACGGCGTAGTCATCAATGAGTCAAATATCGCCGCTAACATACTTAAATTAACGGCGACGCCAAGAAATCATGTATTTACCTTACATGCAGAACTTGAAGGACAGAAACTTGCCCCCATCTTTGACCAATTATTAAAGGGTTGGCGCGAGCAGGGTTACGATTGCATCTCCATGGCGACATATCATGACGCCATCAAAAACGATATTTTGCCGGTGCGTCCGATTACTTGGGCTGAACTGCCGGGACGATCGGGAGAATTGATCGCATTACTGCCTAGCAAGTAGCACAGTAGTAATTTCCAGGCGCCTCAGTCCGACTCTTTGCTTGAATTGATGCTGACCCGAATTGACTCAGGGCGGCATCTAAGTGTCTCGCATTTAAATGCCTCGCATCTAAGTGTCTAATTTAAGCTTCTCATTTAGCACATATTCAACCTATCTCAGGAGATCACCGTGGCCGATAGCCCATCAGCACTGCAATGCCAAGTTCCCGATTTTTCTGCCCCGATGACAAATGATAAAACTTTCCAGCTCAGTAATTTTGCTGGAAAAAATGTTGTCATTTATTTTTACCCAAAAGACAATACTCCCGGCTGTACGACAGAAAGTATGGCTTTCCGAGATTTATACGACAGTTTCCAGCAAGCCAATACCGAAATTTTTGGCTTAAGCCGTGACAGTCTGCGCTCTCATGAAGGTTTTAAAAGCAAACTGGGTTTGCCATTTGAATTGATTTCTGACCCGGATGAAACCGTTTGCAATCTGTTTGACGTCATGAAAATGAAGAGTATGTACGGCAAACAACATCGCGGCGTCGAACGCAGCACTTTTGTGATTGACGGCAGCGGTAAATTAGTGAAAGAATGGAGAGGAGTTAAAGTAGCTGGACATGTTGATGAAGTGTTGGAATTTGTGAGCGCAAACCAGTAATTGAAATCAAAAATTTTCTTCGAGAAAAAGCCGTGTATGGAAGTGTCCCGGATTAATCCGGCGTCATCCATAGCGGCTTTTTGACTTTTAAGCTCTCACACTTTTAGAAGAGGTCCTAATGCCCCTGCCCAAAATGCCGACAAAACCTGCGGCTCTGCTGTCCCCAAAGGATTATTCAAAAGCAGATAAAACCAAGTCTTTAAATGTCACTAAACCCGCTAGCAAACCGGAAACCAGATTGAGCCCGGTAGCGACAACTGCAGCAAGTAACGCCGTAAGTAACACCGCTAGCCGTGCACCAGCAGCCACGCCGATTAAGACCAATGTAGTCGCTCCGGTTAAGAATCCTGTTATAGCTAAAACGGCCATACCAGAAACTCAAGCCAAGGCTAGCCCGACAAAAATTAATGTAAAAGCGACTGAAAAACCAGTGCCTAAAACTGGCTCATCGGCACACGAACATCGTGTCAAGTCAGGTACTAGCCGGGCGGCGGATAAGTCGGGCGTAAAAAAATTATTTGTACTCGACACCAATGTACTGATGCATGATCCGTCATCGCTCTTCCGCTTTGAAGAGCATGATGTGTACTTGCCTATGATCACTCTGGAAGAGCTGGATGATCATAAAAAAGGCATGTCAGAAGTCGCACGCAATGCACGTCAGGTATCGCGCTCACTTGACGCTCTGGTTGGCGATATTGATCATCACGAAATTGAAAAAGGTATCTTGCTTTCCAAGTTAGGGAATAAAGACGCCAAAGGTCGCCTGTATTTCCAGACCAAATTGCAAAGCGCAGCATTGCCACAAGGCTTGCCTCAAGGTAAAGCAGATAACCAGATTTTGGCTGTGGTGCGCGCGTTAGAGGCAGAAACACCAGGTCGTCCTGTCGTATTGGTCTCTAAAGACATCAATATGCGGATAAAGGCACGCGCCTTGGGTTTGCCGGCAGAAGATTATTTCAACGATCATGTGCTGGAAGATTCTGATTTGCTGTACACCGGCATCGTGCAACTGCCAGATGATTTCTGGAACAAGCACGGCAAAGGGATCGAGACCTGGCAAGAAAATAAGAACGGTCTGAGCACCACGTTCTATCGCATTACCGGGCCGATTATTCCTAGTTTGCTGGTCAATCAATTTGTCTATCTGGAACCGAAAAACGGCGAGTCTTCGTTTTATGGTCATGTGCGTCAAATCAACGGCAAGACTGCTGTATTGCAAACCTTGCGTGATTATGGTCATGCCAAACATAGCGTATGGGGCGTAACTTCTCGTAATCGTGAGCAAAACTTTGCGCTCAACTTGTTGATGGATCCAGAATGTGACTTCGTCACCTTGCTGGGACAAGCAGGTACAGGTAAAACTTTACTGGCGCTGGCGGCAGGTTTAGCGCAAGTGCTAGAAAGCAAAACCTACAATGAGATCATCGTTACCCGCGTAACCGTACCGGTCGGCGAAGATATTGGCTTCTTACCAGGTACAGAGGAAGAGAAAATGTCGCCGTGGATGGGCGCATTTGACGACAATCTGGAAGTGCTAAATAAATCAGACAACGACGCAGGAGACTGGGGACGGGCAGCAACGCAGGATTTGATACGCTCCAAGATCAAAATCAAATCGCTGAACTTTATGCGTGGCCGTACTTTTGTGAACAAGTTTTTGATTATCGACGAAGCACAAAATCTGACGCCAAAACAAGTCAAGACCTTGGTCACTCGCGCCGGACCGGGCACAAAGATTATCTGTCTGGGTAACATCGCACAGATCGATACACCGTACCTGACCGAAGGTTCCAGCGGGCTAACTTATGTGGTTGATCGCTTCAAAGGCTGGGCGCACAGCGGTCATGTGACCTTGGCGCGTGGCGAACGTTCTCGTCTGGCAGATCATGCGAGTGAAATTTTGTAGATCACAATCGGGTCATTACTAAATAAGCTTTAGCAAAAGACTAGCGAACGCTTAAGTAAAAAATAAAAATCGGTGCATTCAATATGCACCGATTTTTTTATGCCCACAAATTTAGAAGGAAAGGGAAATTCATATACTCCCCGCCATTTTTTTAAAATATGCTCTACTGTCCAATGATTATATGGACGATTAAATATACTACCTAATAGTATATAAATAGATTTAATCACTCTCCCTGAATAAACCATCACTCCAGTAAAACTGAGAAGACTAGACGTTTTGAAGTCCCGGCGCAGCATCGTTAGTAGACAAGGATCAGCACAAGGATCAGCAACGCCAAATTAGTAACGCCAAGCAAGAAAATATTTCTTGATATAAAATCTTGCCCAGGCAACTAATTCATCCAGAAATTGATCAAAAATATGGCTCAGCCCTCCTCCACTTTTCCGCTCGACGTGTATCAGGTTGAAGAAAGCCTCGGCTATCTCATCTCTCGCGCGAAAACCATGCTGTCAAAATCAGTTGATGAATCGGTATCAAAACTAGGGATAACACATGCCCAGTCCAGCGTATTTATGATGCTAGCAACCGGTAAATGTGAGACCGCCGCCGAGCTGGCACGTGATCTTTTTATCGATGCTGGTGCAATGAAGCGCATGCTAGACAGGTTAGAAGTAAAAGGCTTACTCGTACGCGTTACAGACGAGAGCGACAAACGTCTGTTTAAATTGGAATTGACGCAAGCCGGACATGAATTAGTGCAGCATTTACCCGGCATCTATAACGATGTTTTAAATATCGGGTTTACGGGATTTAGCCCGGAAGAAATTGGTTTTTTAAGAAGCTTACTCAAAAAATTATTAGCCAACAGAACTTTATTAGAGCAAACAGCAGTTCCCAAATAATCATTGCCCTGACAAACATTATTTTTCTATTTCAATAAAAATCATGAAAATTCCATTCCAAAGACAAGCATCGATACGACTGGGCTTAGCCAGTAGCGTCTTTGTCTTGCTCACCGCTTGCGCCAATTTTAGTGGTATACAAAGCGATGCCAAGTTGAAGTCGTTTGAGTCCGGCGATAAAGCCAGCGCAACGGCAATGCAAAATGCAGCATGGCTCAATGCCAACTGGGCTAAAGATATTGGCGGACAAGCCTTGCAAGACCTAATTGACGCCGCAATTACCGATAGTCCGAGTCTACAAGTTGCGGCTGCCCGTGTTGCCAGTGCCAGAGCCATGATACAAGCCACGCGCGCCAATGAATTACCTAGTGTTGGCGCAAGTTTTGACAGTACCTACCAGCGCTTTACTGAGAACGGGTTAATTCCGCCGCCACTCGCCGGCGCTGTAGAAACAAATAACCAGCTAGCGTTGAATTTTTCTTACGACCTGGATTTTTGGGGTAAGCATTCCGCCGAAATGCGCACTGCTCTGTCGCAAGAAAAGGTCGCCTTGGCAGAGCAACAAAGTGCCCGCTTAATGCTGAGTACCGCAGTAGCGCATGCCTGGGTGCAGTTGCTGCGTCAATACGAGCAACTCGATTTGAGCACACAACAACTGGCAATACGGAATAAGTTTGATGAGATCACACGCCAACGCGTGAAGGCAGGTTTGGATAACAATACCGATATCCAGCAAAGCTTATTGCAAAGTGCGAATCTGCAATCGGATATCAACCAGTGGCAAGAAGCCATCGCGCTCACTCGCAATCAATTAGCAGCATTGCTGGGGCAAGCGCCTGAGCGTGGCCAAGCTATCGCCCGTCCACGATTTAATCCCAGTATGAATACGGCATTGCCTGGCGAATTGCCGTTGGCGTTCCTTGGTCGTCGCCCCGATGTTGTCGCGGCACGCTGGAGAGTCGAGTCTATGCAAAGCGAGATAGACACAGCAAAAACCCAGTTCTATCCGAATATCAATCTAATTGGTTTTGCCGGCTTCTCCAGTCTTGGTCTGACTAATTTATTGCAAGGTAGCAGCCGCATCGTTGGCGCTGGCCCTGCAATCCGTTTGCCGATATTTGAGGGCGGCATTTTGCGTGCGCAGTTAAAAGGCCGGGTGGCAGCGTATGACGGTGCAGTAGCGACCTACAACCAAAGCCTGACAGATGCCCTGCGTGAAGTGGCGGATCAAGTGCAATCGCTGAAAACAGCAGAGCTCCAAAAAAGTAATCAAAAAAATGCAGAAAAAGCGGCAGAGCAAACGATCAAACTGGCACAGCAGCGCCAACGTGTTGGCACAGCGAATGTCCTGCCAGTATTAGTCGCTGAAAATATTTATGTCTTACAGAAAAAATCTTCATTAGAACTACAGGTACGCCGTGCTGATTTACAAATCAATTTAATTAAAGCACTGGGAGGCGGTTACGAGATAGCACCAGAACTTCAGCTATCCCAACTACCGGCAAGTGCAGCATCAAATAATAACGCTCAATCAATCATTCACTCGGAGGCCGCACAATGAACGCGCCCGTTACTAATAATGGCACTAACGCCACAACTACAACTCCAGCAGCAACCTCAGCAACTTCGGCAACGACACCGCCACCGGGCAAAAAACGTCGTGGCTTATTGATTATCGTTACAATTGTGCTGGTCATCGTCGCGATTGTCTATGCCTTTTGGTGGTTCACTGTCGGACGTCATTTTGAGAATACAGAAGATGCTTACGCCGCAGGTAACGTGGTGCAAGTAACGCCGCAAGTCGCAGGTACGGTATTGGCAATTCATGCTGACGATACCGAGTTGGTACAAGTCGGCAAGCCACTGATAGAACTCGATCGTGCAGATGCCAAAGTAGCGCTTGATCAGGCCGAGGCACAACTGGCACAAACAGTCCGCGAAGTCCGAGTGTTATTTGCCAACAATGCGCCCTTGCAAGCCAATGTCAGCACACGTCTGACTGAAGTAGAACGTGCAAAATCCGATCTGGCCCGTCGTCAGCAATTGGTCAGCACGGGTGCCGTTTCCTCAGAAGAAGTTGATCATGCCCGTTCAGCAGTCCAAAGCGCAGAATCAGCCTTGCTGGCGGCACGTGAGCAACTGGCATCTAACAGTGTATTGACTGATCGTACCAATATTGAGCAACATCCAAACGTATTGCGCGCAGAAGCGCGTGTGCGTGAGACGTATCTGGCCTATGCCCGTACCAGCTTACCAGCGCCGATGTCAGGCTACATTGCTAAACGCTCGGTACAAGTCGGCCAGCGCGTCGCTGCTGGCGCACCGTTGTTGTCGATCGTACCGTTAAACTCTTTATGGGTAGATGCTAATTTTAAAGAAGTGCAATTAGCCCACATGCGCATAGGACAAGACGTGACTTTAGAGTCCGATTTGTATGGGTCTGATGTTGAATATCACGGTAAAGTTGCTGGCTTATCCGCTGGTACCGGCTCTGCATTTGCTTTATTGCCTGCGCAAAACGCCAGCGGTAACTGGATTAAAGTCGTTCAGAGGGTTCCGGTCAGAATCGCCTTAGATGAGAAAGAATTAGCCACGCATCCGCTGCGCATCGGTTTGTCCATGCAAGTCAAAGTGGATATCTCACAGCAAAACGGTAGCCCGGTTGCAGGTAGCGCACCGCTGCGCAATACCGCTAATTACAAAACGACGGTATTTGAACAAAGTGGCAAAGAAGCCGATGATCGTATCGCACAAATCATCCTCAACAACATGGGCAAGAAGCTGTAATGAGCACGTCTACCTCTGCATCGGACGGGTCGGAAGGGGCGAGCGCACCGCAAGGTAGTGCGCCTTCTGCTTCTGCCACTGCCGCGCCTTTTCCACCATTAAAAGGGGCTCAGTTAGCACTGGGCACTTTAGTGTTGTCACTGGCCACGTTTATGAACGTGTTGGATTCATCGATCGCAAACGTCTCAATCCCGGCGATTTCCGGCAACATGGGGGTCTCGCCGCAGCAAGGTACCTGGGTCATTACCTCTTTTGCGGTGGCGAATGCGATCTCGGTTCCCCTGACTGGCTTTTTGACGAATCGGTTTGGGCAGGTGCGCTTGTTCACCACCTCCATCCTGTTATTTGTTATCTCGTCCTGGCTATGCGGCATGGCTCCTAATATCGAGACGCTGATTGCTGCCCGTATTTTGCAAGGCGCGGTCGCCGGCCCGATGATCCCTTTGTCGCAATCATTGCTGCTTGGCAGTTACCCACCCGCCAAAAGTTCGATGGCGCTTGCCTTATGGGGGATGACGACGCTCGTCGCACCGATTATGGGCCCCTTGCTTGGGGGCTGGATTTCAGATAATTACACTTGGCCGTGGATTTTTTACATCAATATTCCGGTGGGACTTTTCGCGGCATGGACAACCTGGTCGATTTATAAAACACGCGAATCCAAAATTAAAAAACTGCCAATTGACGTCGTCGGATTAGGCTTGCTCGTGATCTGGGTTGGCTCTTTGCAAGTGATGTTAGATAAAGGCAAAGAATTAGACTGGTTTAACTCTGGCGAGATTATTTTGTTAGCCGTAATTGCCGCAGTTGGTCTGATCTATTTTGTGATCTGGGAGCTTGGAGAAGAACATCCTATCGTTGACCTGTCGCTGTTTAAAGGACGCAACTTTAGCGGTGGTGTGGTAGCGATTTCTGTCGGCTATGGTTTGTTCTTTGGCAGCCTGGTAATCATGCCATTATGGCTGCAAACACAGCTTAGCTATACCGCGACGGAGGCAGGCAAGGTGATGGCGCCGGTCGGTGTTTTTGCGATTATCTTGTCACCGCTGATCGGTAAGTTTTTACCAAAACTGGATGCGCGCAAAGTAGCCACTACAGCGTTTATTTTATTTGCCGTGGTCTTTTATATGCGGGCACAATTTACAACAGATGTGGATACGATGACCTTGCTGATTCCAACCTTGATTCAAGGTGCAGCGATGTCGATGTTCTTTATCCCGCTGACCTCGATTATTTTGTCGGGTCTAACGCCAGATAAAATTCCGGCGGCGTCTGGCTTATCTAACTTTGTACGTATCATGTGCGGCGGTATGGGCGCATCCATCGCAACCACCATCTGGGATAGCCGCACCACCTTGCACCATGCGCAATTGACTGAACATACGGGCAGCAACTATCCCGCGTTTGTTCAGAGCATGCAAGCGTTAATGCAACAAGGTCTGCCAGAAACGGGAGCGTGGGCAGTGATAGACAGAACCATGTCAATACAAGCAAGCACGATGGCGGCGACGGATATTTTCTACTTATCGTCGTTTATGTTCTTATCGCTAATTGCGCTGGTATGGATCACCAAACCGAAAAAGTCGTCTGCACCAATCGATGCCGGAGGAGCACATTAAGTAGAAATTACCTATACTCCCCCATAATTTATTAAAAAACAGGCTATAGACCAGAAATTACATGGACAGTAAAATATACTAGACGGGAGTAAGATAATTTATAGCAATGTAAGTATCGGCATCAGCAATACCGTCAGACAATGATTCATTGCAGGCTAAGTTCGGGTCTGCATCAGTATGGCCAGTGGAGTAAAGCGTATGGAGTAAGCCCCCCAAACGCTTTACTCCATTTTTTTCCACTAAAGCTTTTGTTAGTTTTACATCACTATTCGTATTTTTTCTCTAATGTGTTTTATAATCATTTGCACATGAGCAAGAGATTCACATCACCGACTGTTCGCTAAATTTTTAGCGTCCCACTAACCCCAGTGGAACTGGTATTTTCTAATGAAAAAACCGCATCTCAGCATACAGATCGCCATTTTGCTTGGCATATTAACTGGACTGCTCGTACCCGCCTTTATATCTGGCTGGATATTCATATGGGGCGTAGAGAGAAATGCCGCAGTAGAGCAGCAAAAAAGTGATCTGCAAAGAATTACCAATATGCTGGCGCTAAATTTGCGCGACCCAGTCTGGAACAAAAATCCCTCTGCAATCCAAGATCAGGTAGAAGCCGCTATGGCAACCCCTGCCATCACCAAAGTAGAAATATTTGAAGGCGACAAATCCATTTTCCGTAAAAGCTTACCGGAACGAAAAATAGGTAGCGTCGTCGTCAGCGCCCAACCAATTTTGTATCAGGGCGAAGTCTTAGGCCGTGTTGAAGTCGGTCTTGATAGCGGTTATTTAGATGCCGAGTTTTTGCGGCGCATAAGAAACTATGTCGGCAGTATCGCCCTCCAATTAATCGTTTCACTGATCATCATTTTAGTGCTGCTGTATTACCGCTTTGTACGTCCAATCCATCAACTAAGGCTAGACGCAGACCGGCTTGCACTAGGCAATTTTGCGACGCCGATCCGGCCTTACCGCGATGATGAGCTTGGCAGCCTGGCCGATAGGCTAGAGGTAACCCGCAACACACTTAACCAGCTACTGGCCGAATTAGCGGATAAAAATAAGCAATTACAAGCCGACCTGATTGAGAGAGAAAGAAACGAGCAAATCATTCGGGATCTGAATGATTCACTTGAACGCAAAGTGGAAGCCCGTACGGTAGAGCTAAATCAATCGCAAAATGAATTAATCAGATCAGAAAAACTCGCAGCGCTAGGATCGCTGGTCGCTGGAGTTGCACATGAACTCAATACGCCAATTGGCAATGCGCTTCTGGTATCGACCTCGTTCCTGGATAGAAGTAAAAACTTCTCTGCTAATTATCAGGCCGGATTATTGAAACGCTCAATCTTAGAAGACTATACCAACGCGTCGGTTGAAGCAGGCCAATTAATTATTCAAAATCTCAATAATGCAGCCGAACTCATCAGTAGCTTCAAACAGGTTGCGGTTGACCAGTCAAGTGACAAACGACGTACCTTTAACCTTAAATCAGTCATCAACGAGGTACTGGCAACGCTTCATCATTTACTTAAAAAAACACCGCATAAAATTAATACCGTCCTGGAAGACGACATCATGATGGACAGTTATCCAGGCGCCATTGGGCAAATGATTACTAATTTCTTTAATAATTCACTAGCGCATGGATTTGATTCCGAGCATCTCGGCATCATTAGTATTTATGTTAAAAAATTACCTTTGGGTCAAATTGAATTTGTCTTTATGGATAACGGCAAAGGTATTTCACAAGAAAATATTAATCGGATTTTCGACCCCTTCTTCACTACAAAACTGGGGCAAGGCGGCAGTGGTCTTGGTCTGAATATTGTCTACAACATCGCCAATGACGTGCTTGGTGGAACCATCTTAGTGGACAGCAAAACGGGACATAACTCGTATACAAAATTCATCCTCACTTTACCCATAGTCGCACCCAAAACAAATACTATTTTGACCTGAAATACGCGATTAAGAATTCAATCGAGAGAATCAGGTACCGCATACATGCCGCAGATTTCAGATGTATTTTCAGATACGAATAACTTCATGCTAAACCCTGTGACTACGACTACATATTAGACCTTGGAATTTTTATCGAAGGATTACGAATGAAACGTCAATTTTTCTATTTTTTTCTTGCCAGTTATTTTGTATCAGCAGTCGGCTCAAGCGCGTACGCAACTGAAAAAGTGATTCTCTTAGGTGACGATGATTATGCACCCTACTCTTATGTAGAAAACGGTCAGTTTAAAGGGATGTATGTAGAGCTGTTGCATAAGGCGTCTGAGTTATTAAAACCAGCTTATGAGGTAGAGCTTAAACCAAGGCCTTGGAAGCGAGGTTTAGCTGATCTGGAAAGCGGCGCGTCCTTCGCTTTATTCCCGCCCGGGTTTAAAAAAGAACGCACTTATATCTCCACTTACTCTGTCGTGCTTTACACGGAAACGGTCGTACTCTTTTGTAATCCGGATGTGATGGCAGCCCCAAGAAAAAAATTCCCGGACGACTTTACAGGTTTAACGATAGGCGTCAACGCTGGTTTTCTTTTATCGTCCAGACTGATCGACGCAGCTAAGGCAGGCAAAATTACTTTGTCAGAAGCCAAAGGTAATGAAGCCAATATAAAAAAACTAGCAGCAAAACGTATCGCCTGCTACGCAACTGATAGAGGCGCTGCTTTTTATACGACAAAAAAATTACAAGCTGATCCGGATCTGAACAATTTCAAACTACAAGGAGAGGCACTTGAGTTATCTGGTGAAGAAACATTTATTGGCTATAGCGTCAATAATAATCCTGCGTATAAAGCGGACTTTATTATGAAGATGAATGCAGCGATTGAAACGATTAAAAAAAATGGTAGTGCTGCGAAGATTGAAAGTAGTTATTTGAAGTAGATAGTATTACTCTAAAAAAGAGGATTTTTCTATAGAAGCGCTTCGTGACTTTCTGCATTTTTTCAATGACGCCTCACCTACAAAGCAACGAATCGTACTTGCAAACTTGCATGCAAGATTGGACGCCGTTGAACGTTATACTAAGCCGATAGAAGAGGATGACATTCCTTTTTAAACTAGTAAAAATCACAGACCATACTCTTGGCTATACTCGAGCAGAATCAAAAATAAAACTCTGCTCTAGTTGATCTGCTAATCAAGCTATTTTGACTTCTTAGTATTTTTTCTTATCGCAAGCTGAGCTCCGCGCACCTCGAACCGGATCTCGTCCACAACCAAACCTTTGCTATCAACAAGCTGCAATAGATGTTTGCCCGGCCATGGCATCCAGTCAATTTGTGCCAGTTGGCCTGACTGCGATTTTGTTTTGCCAGGGTTGCTCAAACTTCGGCCATCTAATATCCATCCACCCTGCTGTAATCCCTGTGTAGCAAATCGTATGCGTTGCCTATCTGGTGGAATGTCTGGATCAAGGGCAACCAACATCCCTGCAGTGGGATAAGTGATCGACGGTCTAATTTCGTTTGATTTTGCGATGGCGATGTGGCTTTGCTCAGTCCCTTTGATGAAATATTCATTCCTTGGCGCTTCTAATTGATCGTCGTAGCTAATCGAGTGCATAACGACATCATCGGGAACAGTTCTGGTCAATTCTTTTTTAGCGGTACTCTTCGTGTTTGAAACCGACCGGTTTAAATATTGCATGACCTCTTGCCAGATCGGCGCAGCACCTGTTACGCCAGACACATCCCACATCGGCGCGCCGGATGCATTGCCAACCCATACGCCTACGGTATAGCGGTCAGAATAACCAATGCACCAGTTATCTCGCATGTCTTTGGATGTCCCGGTTTTTACCGCAGACCAAGAGCGTATAGACAAGGCGTTCTCTAATCCAAAGGTTACAGCTCGCGCAGTGCGATCGGACAAAATATCGCTGATGATAAACGTCGCAGCAGGCGATAATCTGGGCAGCATTACAGACTTGGGATCTTTTTCGCTGGTGCGGATAGCGCTATATTTACCCTGATTGGCTAGTGTCCGATATGCATTTGTTAAGGCTTGCAGACTCACATCAGCACTGCCTAACGCCAGACTGTAGCCGTAATAATCACCCTCTTCACGCAAAGAAAATCCCAGACTCTGTAAGCGTTGAAAAAACAGTTGAGGAGTGACTGTGACCAGAGTGCGCACGGCAGGAATATTTAACGACGATGCCAAGGCAGTGCGTACGCTAACCAAACCTTTAAAATGTTTGTCGTAATTTTGCGGAATATACAAACCGGATGCGGTGGGTAAATTGATGGCGGAGTCGTCTAAGATGGATGCCGCAGTCAACCATTTTTTCTCTAAGGCCAGTTCGTATAAAAACGGCTTCAGGGTTGATCCGGCCTGACGTAAAGCAAGGACTCCGTCTACGTGGCGGGCATCGGACAGGTTACCGCTGGAGCCAACCCATGCGAGTACATCGCCACTAGCATTATCTAGTACCAGAACTGCGCCATCTTCAATATTGCGGTCAACCAAAGCAGATAACTGTCGTGTTAGAGCATCTTTTGCGAATTGCTGGGTTCCGGCATCCAAGGTAGATCGCAGAGAATGCATGTTCGCGTTCAATAACTTATTTGCTAAATGCTGCGCAAGATGCGGTGCTAATTGAGGTCCATTGCTGACATTAATTAAATCGGATTTAGCCGTCAGTCGCGCAAAGTAGAGCGAAGTTTGTCCTGCCAGATTTTGACAAAATGCCGGAGCACCCTGATCTTTAAGGATATTGCAGGCACGCTCTGCCACTTTGGTATAGGTTGCATTGGGTGCGCGGAGCAAGGCTACAGCAATTGCTGCCTCAACTTGATCCAAGCCACTGGGATGCTTGTCAAACATAACCCGTGATAAGGCGTGTACGCCAACTAACTCACCACGGAATGGTACGAGATTTAAGTACGCTTCGAGGATTTGATCTTTGCGCCAGCTGCGCTCCAGCCATTGCGCCACCAATACCTGAGTGAGTTTTTGGGTAGTTGTGCGGGCATTGGATTTACGGCGTAAATCCTCTTCGAGTAAGCCCGCTAATTGCATTGTAATAGTAGAGGCACCGCGGGTTTTGCTATTCCACAAATTGCCCCAGGCAGCGGCGGCCACGGCGTTCCAATCTACACCGCTATGCTGGTAAAAACGTTTATCTTCCGACGCGATTAAAGCATTTCTAATCGCCGGAGAGACATCTTCCAATTTGACCCAGGCGAGCTTGCGCTCTTTTTGATTAAGCCTTAATTGATGAACTACAACCCCGTGCCTGTCTAGCAAAAACCCTTCTGACGAGACAAAGTCAGCCTGTACTTCTTTAAAACTGGGCACCGCGTTAGCGATGCCTGCGGCTAAACTCAATGCACAGACAATGGACGCGGTGCAAACGAATCTGATCCAACGGTACTTCATCAATCGCATTACTTGACTGTCATGACAGGATTCGGAATTTCTCCAAACATTTCTGGGGCGTACATGGCCTCAACTCTAGTTTGTGGCAATTTAAATTCGCCAACATTATTTAGGCGAACCGTATAAGTCAGTGAGAATTTTCCTTTAGGCACAAACTCATAATAACCACGGAAAGCTTCAAAGCTGCGCTCTTCATAGGCAAGCCAGGCTGTACTCCAATTACCTGCATTGCTATTATCTACTCCAGTAGTTGCGGCAATTGCAGAGTCACGGCCTAAACCTGAACCCAGCAAACTAGCCCCTGCGGGAATGGGGTCGGAGACGACGACCCAAGTCATATCAGTCTGTGCATCGATTTCTAGGTTAACACGCAGGACGTCACCACGACTGTATTTACCCTTCTCTTTTTGCTCAACTGGTACGATGGTTTTGTTGATTCTATAACCGCTGCTGAATGGCGCTTTTAGGGGAATTGCAGCCAGACTTTGCAATACTACCCATGGTTTACCTTTGCCTTCGTGGCTGAGTTTTAAACCATCTGCCGGAGTTAGCGATTTGGGCGATGGCATCGCAGTAGAAGTATTGGCAGGCCAAGGCAATTGCAAATTACCACCACCAGTTGCTGTTGTAGTGCTAGTTCCAATCACGGGCCAATTAAAACTTTGCACAGCACCTTGCTGCAAGCTTGCTTTGGTTATGCCGGAAACTTTTTCAGTTTCAAACTTATTGGCAAACTTTTCTAATGCTAATGAGCCCCAGACATTGGCCGTAGTCGTCATCCAGCGGCCTCGAGTTTGGCGCTGAATGGCTCCTGTCATCAACTTCGGCATATCATCACGCCATGCAGGATTGTCCAGCATGACTAAAATAAGTCGGGTTGCGTTGCTGTCGCCATTGCTCATTAACCACCACCAATAATCATCGGCCTCAGTAGAGAAACCAAGACGAGTGCCTTGGTAATTCAGCCGTGACCGCAGCACTTGGTCCGCCTCTTTAAGATAGGCCTCACGCTTGGGTAAATTAGCGGTTCTCTGCAAAATTGACAGCCAGTCAATAATGGCGGAGGTTGGCCATAGATTCGGCGCGATTTGAATTGAACCCAGCATCCGAGGCTGCACTTGACCATAACGAGACATTGCCTCTAGCGCGGCGATTTTACGGATATCCAGGTCCTTTTTCGGCGACCAGAAATCGCGTGTTATTTTGCCTTCGACAAACGCACTCAAGCCTTGCAACATCTTGTCGCGACTGGCATCCGGTACAGCAAATCCAGCCTCGTTGGTTGCAGCCAAGATATACGCAGTCAAACTATCGCTGCCATGCCTTTGGCTGCTGTCGCCCGGAGGGTAATAATATGCCAAACCATCGGCGTCCAGATAGCTAGGTAAATCAGCCGTTATCTTTTGCCACATAGCAGCATCACGCAGGCCGATAGCGCGTGATGTCTTTTGCTCAAGACAGGAGTAAGGATATTCGCTGAAATAACGACGTAAGCTCTCGTTACCACCAGCCAGACTAGGGATTAAAGAAATCGCCAGACCACCTCGCCCAGGCAAGCTGTCGGCAGGCTGACTAACCGCCATCGTCATAGGTGCCTCTAACTGGAACAAACTAGCCTGCTGCACCGTAACAGGTACTGCGGCAATCACACGCTGGCTAATCTTCAGTGCATCCTTCACGCCTTGCACTCCTGCTGCTGAGATTTCTTGCGCTTTAATATCCCAAGTCAACTGCTGCCTGTCGGCATTAGAGAAGGAAGATGGACTTAAATTATTGGGCGAAGCTGGCACCACCACATTCCAATTTACCTCTCTCGATTCACCTGCTGGTATTACGATATTTTGCTTGCTCAGCTCGGACGACAAGCCTGCGACATTCGCCATCACTTCGACTTTCATCAACCGAGTCGTTGTATTACGTACCGTTAGCATGGCGACAAATTGATCGCCCTCCCTCACCAATGGCGGCAAGCCAGAAATCAATTGCAAATCCTGACTGGACCGGATACTGACGGAACCGGTACCAAAAAGATCAGCGCCACTTTGCGCAATCGCGACGATCTTAAAGCTGGTTAGTGCATCGTTTAACGGCACGTCAATTTGCACCCGACCGTTTGCATCTAGGATGATAGAGGGCTTCCAGAGTAGTAATGTATCGAATAATTCACGCGTCGATGATTTTCCACCGCCACCGCCCGCTGCAACGGCTTTACGACCGTAATGACGTTTACCTATCACTTGCATTTGTGCAGTCGCGGTCTCGACACCATATCCTCGTCGTTGTAACAAGGCTCCCAAAATATCCCAAGAAGTATTTGGCTGCAGCTCTAACAACGCCTCATCAACGGCGGCCAATGCGACTTCAGCACCGGCGGCAGGTTTGCCATCTGGCCGCATTACCTGCACTGTGATTTTGGAGGTAGTGCGAATTGGATATACCGATTTATCACTAGTTACGGTGACTGCCAGTTGATGTGCGGCAGTGCCAACAGAAATTTCGGCAATTCCATACTTGTAGGCTGGCTTTGCCAGATCGACAGTCGCGCCGGGATTTTGATACTCGCGGAATTCGCTCCACCAGTTCAGTGGCTCTTTCCAACCCCAGGTAAAGAAGGAATACCAAGGAACTTCACGCATCCGTCCACGAACAGCCAACACAGATACGAAAATATTAGGCCCATAGCCAGCCTTGATCGGGACCGTAATACTTGGATCGCGTCCGTTCAATTGCACCACCATTGTATCGATTACACCTTCACGCTCAACCGCAACCAATGCGGTTGCATAACGGAATGGCATACGGATCTGGAACTTAGCGATATCACCGGGCTGATACTGTTTTTTCTCAGGCAAGACGTCCATACGATCTTGATTTTCGCCATCGAACCAAATTTCATTTTGATTAGCGACCCAGACAGAAGTTTTCGCTAACGCGCTCTTGCCGTTGTCGTCTTTTGCGTTGGCAGTGATTTCTACATTGCCGGATTCTTTAATTTCTACATCGCAGAGGAATAAACCACGCGCATCAGATTTGCCAGCGCATAGCTCGCCTAAGTCCTTGGTTGTCTCTGCATTTTCATAGGCATAAAATCCGCCGACCATACGCTTGCGATGTGAATTACTTTGTTTCGATAACCCTGTTAGTGCCACAGCGACGCCCGCTTGCGGTTTGCCATTGGTGTCCAGCGTTACAGTACTTAATGTGACTTTCTTTTTAACTGAGACCCAACCACCGGCTTTAATACCGACAATCACGGCAGAAGGCCATAGAGTCGTCACAGCAGATATAGTCTGTATCTCGCCATTAGGATCGGCGTAGGTCATCTCAGACAATAATTCTTGCGGCTTACTAATCGCGGGTAAATTTTTGATAATCGTTTTACCGCTGCCGTTTTTATCCAGACTTACCGGTAATTTATTGGCAACGATTTTTTGTTCATCATCGGCTTCGTAGCCAGCATTAAACGCATAGCCATCATAGGCGGGGAAACTTAAATTTTTATTTCGCAGCAAACTACTGATCTCTACCGGCAAACCAGAAGCACCGCCGCCATTAAGATAATTTAGCTGCACATCAAGAGCTAATTCTTTCGGTGCAATTTGCGCGGCTTTGGGTGGAGTAATACGCCCCTGTAGTAAAGGCAGACGGAATTCTTCTACCCTAAAGCTACCGCTGTTGTAGGTATTTCGACCGTAGCGGTCTTCACCATCGGATTCGTTATCAGCATCGTTATTAGTGGTGTCATTGCCCGCCTCACTTGTCTTTGATGTTCCCTGATCCAGCACAATATTGTAGGTTCCTAATTTAGCTTGTTTTGGAATCGTAAAAGTTGTTTCAGCCGTATTCTGTCCGCGCCATACCAGCGGAAACTGGAATTCCTGATTGCTTCCTTGGTGGATAATACGAACGCGGGTAGGTAATAAACTTGCTTTCTGAAAACCGAATCCATGCATATTTTCAATACGGATCACATGCTTCATTGAAGCAGTTTCACCCGCTCGGAATAAGCTACGGTCTAGAATAGTGTGTGCTCTGACCGTCGCGACTTTACTCGTATCCGTTGGCAAATTGAAGCGATACGATTCAATACCGCTATTCCAGGACGATAAAGCGAACGCCATATCCTTGCGCCCTTTTTCATCGGTCTTACGAGCACTGACAAAGAATCCATTAATTTTGCCCTTGCTGACGTCCGTGTTGTCTTCGCTGTAGCGACAAGGATTATCCAGTGCTGTCGGTATCATTGCGATACCGTTTGCGTTACTAACGCCGCGCCAAACTTCTTTACCTGTGCAGTCAGATACACGGATATCTGCATTGCCTACAGGCTTAGCCGAGTCTAAACTCGTTACCCAGACTGCGCCGTTTTCACGACCTAATTTAATGTGTACTGCCATATTGGTGACCAACGCACTGGTACGCACAAACATCGGAGCAGGCTTGCCCAACAAGGCACTACCCAGTTTTTGAGATTCCAGTTCCAGCACATAAAAACCCGGATCTTTGAGTGGAATACCAATCACCTCAAATGGCCTGGATGCAATGGCTGCTGTATCTTTGTCTTCTGGCGAGCTAGGCAAATCGAGTTTTCGCACGCCGGCTTCTTTAACTAGCAAACCAATACTGCGAGTTTCTACAGACTTGTTTGCAACCTGAATACTGCTTTCATGATAACGGTTAAGTCGTTGTATCCAATTGATGATACCTGCATCATCATCGACTTTTAAGTTCGCAAGCGTGCCCGGTGACTGCTTACCGTCGGCACTGCGGGCAATCAGATTTTTTTCTACGTTACGCAAGGTGACTGGCAAGGTTGCATCCGCGTTCAGTTCAACAATACCAAACGGAGCAGCAGGAAATTTTGCCAGCGGTGGATAATCAGCGGTAGAAAACTTCAGAGGAAATTGTGCAGCGTTGCCTAAACTACGACCACTATCGTCTTGTAATTTACCCGGCAACTCCAGTGTGTATTCTGTCTTTTCGGCGAACGGTGGGGCGAACTCAACCCGTTGTACGGTTTCTTCTTTTTCATCACGTTTAAACGTCGGCTTACTACTACCTTTTGCAGTTTTTAAAACGATCTGTTCTGCGAGTTTCCGACTAATTGGCGTATTAAAATTTAATGCTACTGCCTGTATCGGCGTGCATGCAGCTTTGGCGTTCTCGCGCTCGCAGGTAAAGCTAGCAGTAAATGCCTGACGTGCTTTAAATTTATACGATTGCACCTGACTATTTAGCACACCTGATGGCGTCACAATTCCCTTATCCCAGACCAGACGCACAGCCGCCGCATTAGGAAAACGCTGCTGACATTGCACAATACTGATACGGCTAGCGGTATTCTCGTCGGTTGAGCTGTATTGTTTTAGTAATTCAGTACGGGCAGCACCTTCAATAAACCGTACCGGAACCCGCTCATGCACACCTTCAATTTCGCAATAAGTGTGCTGCAAAATACTGGCGCTGGTGGCTACACCATTCTGAAACAGAATAAATGCCTGCTCCTCATCAATAGACTCGCCTTGATAAGGGCGAACACTGACGATTGCCGGACCGCCAGTGGAGAATTGGAAAGTGCTTTTACCTGTGATCGCCGCGCCGGTAACTGTCTTAAAATTAGCTTTTAACTGAGCGCTGCATAGCGTACCCGGCGGCAAGTCAGCGGTAAAATCGTAGACCCAGTTTTTATCATCTGCCCATCGACCTGAGCCTGCTTGGATACATTTAATATCCAAAGGAGCAGCCGCTTTGGGGTCTCCAAAGGCAATCACTGCTTCAGAAAATGTGGCTCTGATCTGTCGAACCTGAGCCACTTCACCTTGAGGTGAAAATCGAGTAATGCTGGCACCATTCGCTTCGATAATGTTGAGGATAGAACCAAGAAAAAATACACATAACATTATCACGCGATGCAGAACAGTCATTTTTATCTCCATTCACCGCGTAAAGATTGCACTTTATCTTGCAATAATTGTGGTGTTACTTCTGATGCTTGCAAAGCCTCGCCCACTGCAAGTTCTAGATGTGAGAAAGGACCACGGCTGAAAGAACGCTCAAACGGGTTGCCTTTATCTCTCGACAAAAAGCTACCCCAGAGACCACGCAGCGCCATTGGGAATACAGGTACTGGAGAGCGTTCTAGTATTTTCATAATACCGCCCTTAAACTCATTCATATCACCAGTAGTCGTCAATTTACCTTCTGGGAAAATACAAACCAGTTCACCTTCATGTAAGGCTTTAGCGATATCAATATAAGCTTTCTCCATGAGCAATTGATCTTCTTTAGCAGGTGCAATCGGAATGGCTTTTGCCGTTTTAAAAACCCAGGACAAAAATGGAATCTTGAAAATCCGGTGATCCATTACAAAACGAATCGGTCGCGGGCTGGAGGCCATAATCACGATGGCATCCATATAACTAACATGATTACAAACTAAAACTGCTGCGCCCTCAACCGGAATACGATTAGTATTTACTCCCTTAACGCGATGAATAGTGTGGATCAGTAACCATGCGATAAACCGCATTAAAAATTCAGGTACCAAACTAAAAATATACAAGGCCACAACCGCATTCAAAATCGCTGTTGCCATAAAAATTTGTGGGATAGTAAATCCCCGGCTCAGCATTAAAGTCGCACTCAATGCAGCCACCACCATGAACAAAGCATTCATGATATTCATACCTGCGATGGTACGGGATAAATGTTTTGGATCGCATCGGGTTTGTATCAGCGCGAATAACGGCACGATGTATAGACCACCGAACAAGCCGATCATCACGATATCAAATACGATACGCAAGCTTCCAACTTGATGAAAAAATCCCATTGCGTCAATTGCCGGTGCCACAGCACCTGCATTAATTGCAGTCAAGGCGTGTGTATAAGCGACGCTAGACAAATACAAATCAAAGCCAAATACAGATAAGCCAATTGCACCAAACGGCACCAAGCCAATCTCCACTTTATGACCAGACAAACGTTCACATAAAAGCGAGCCGGCACCAATTCCAAATGAGAAAATAGTTAGTAGTAAAACGAATACGCTATGATCGCCATGCAAATAATCTTTGGCATACAAAGGGAACTGCGCCAAAATTATGGCGCCATAAAACCAAAACCAAGAATTACCCAGCAACGATAAAAATACGGGGCGATTCTGCTTGGTAAACCGGATATTACGGACAGTCTCTGTTGCAGCATTCCAATTGATTTTTAACTCAGGCTCCGGCGCTGGGGAATTAGGAATCCGCAGACTAGTCAGCCAGCCAATGATGGCGATCACGATGGTACCGCCAGCAACTAGTTGTATTCCCCAAGGTTTATGTACGACCAGCATCGCACCCAGAACTTCGCCCAATAAAATACCGACAAACGTACCCATCTCAATCACACCATTACCACCGACCAGTTCCTCGGATTTAAGGTGCTGTGGCAAGTACGCATATTTCACCGGACCGAAAAGGGTTGAGTGAATCCCCATACCGGCAACAGCGGCTATTAATAACCACAAGGTATGCGTCATCCAGCCCGTTGCTGCAATACACATGATTACAATTTCTAGCAATTTGACTTTGCGGGCTAATCCCGCTTTTTCAAATTTATCTGCTAACTGGCCAGATGTTGCTGAAAACAAGACAAACGGCAAAATAAACAGCCCCGGGATCAAATTATTCAACAAGCCGATATCGAGCTTAGTCCAAGACAAAGCGTCATAAGTCAATATCGTCAGCAAGGCGGTTTTAAACACGTTGTCATTGAATGCACCCAGGAATTGCGTCCAGAAGAATGGGGCAAAACGACGCTGCGTGAGCAGGGCAAACTGGCTTTGTTGGCTCATGGGCGAATAGTCCGATTAAATGTAACTGGAGAAGTAAAGATGAATACGCTCAGAGTGACCGAGACGGAAAGCAAAGAACGAGAATTAAAACGAGATATCAAAAATATCTATGACGATCAAAACAGATTTAACACAATTATAATTTAGACATGCAAAACAAACTCAACATTTGTGTGTTTTAATTAATTTATTGCTGAAAAAAGAGAATCGCATCACGAACTGGCAATATTTTGCATCCAGCATTTTTTGCTTCGGTTAAGGCGTAACGCAATTGTGCTGGTGATGTACCCCAAGGGCCGGGCTCATCATCTACTTCATGCGAGTAAAAAATCAGCCATCCACCATGTTGAGCCGTTTGCTGTATTAGCTCTTTAATTAATTCAAGACTAGTTTTTTGTTCGTAAAGTGCTTGTGCTCGCAAGGCAGCTAAATCAGCGCGTCCAATCTGGGTGCCGCCACCGGTAATCCTGTTATAAGCAAAACGACGAGACGCTAAACGTTTACTAGCTAAATCATAAGCGCCAAATGGGAACGCAAAGCCACTATTATTGATATCGTTTTCTTTAAAGAAATCCTGATTTTTCTCCCAATCCTGATTTAACTCTGTAGCACCATAAAGAGTGCAATTAGTATGCGAAAAAGTGTGGCAAGCAATCTCATGACCATCAGCATCTAGCGCTTGTAATTCTGCGACGCTATGGCAGGTACGTCCTTGCTCCTGACCATCAGTAAGACCACCACAGACATAAAAACTACCGCGAGCGTCAAACTCTTCCAGCAATGCTTTGCCGATAGTACAAGCGCTGGCAGGTACGTCATCAAAAGAGAAACTGACTATACCCTGCCCCTGCTTTAATGGCATCCAGGCACAACTAATATAGTTAGATAAACGACGACTGATTTTATCGAAAAGCTTCATTGATGATCTTACCCAGAGTTATTTATGCAGTTTATTTGATTTCAACGATGACAGTTCTCATCAAACAATATTCATCAAGATTTGGACTTGCGAAAATTTGTCCAAAATATTTATTATCGTAATGCATCGGTATTATTCAGTGAATGCTGATACCGCGACAATCCCATTTTAGCGGTGCTACCAGGTAAATTTTCATAGCTATATTCAAGACCTATCATAATCACGCCCTGTTTTAGTCCGGATAAATTGGCGTCTCTCTCCACTTTTTCATAAAAACTATCTAACATTAATCGAACACCACGCTGCAATTGATAATTGATACCGAAGCCAGCGCGAGTCAGCTTTTCTTTACGAGAAACTGAGTCTTGAATTTCGGCCAATCTTGGGACTAATTTTTGATCACTATTTTGCGCTAATCCCATCAAATGAAATTGCGTTTTATCCGACATATTCCATTGCGCATCCAGGCGTAAGCCTTTTGTGACGACATATAAAATAGAAGGATCAACGATGGCAAACGGACGATCAAAAATTTGTGCGTCTAAACGTAATTTGGGTGAATAGAAATACGTCCCACGCACCAGAGTTGATACCAAATTGGTATTTAAATCACTAAGACTATCGTAACGTCGCCGTATCAGGCCTAAATGCGTGCTGACGACCGTCTTAACGCTGTACTTCCACTCGGCCTCAATATAGGTTTCGGTTTCTCGATAACGCTGATCGAGATCAGCAATTTGCTGTGGATTACGATTGGGATAATCGGTATCAGAAAACCGGACTCCAAGCTCTAAGTTTGATCCGGTTGGCGAGTAATACTTTAGACCAGCCTGCTGTCCATTTTGGTGAAAATTATATAGCTGATTGACGTCCAGATCGTAATGCAAGTTAGAGCGATCCAACTTCACAGGAACGGACAATTCATCCGTAATTTTTAGTGTAAGTTCAGCACCGGTTTGAGAAAAATGAGAAATGTCTTTTGCCGTCAACGAGCCATTAATATATTGAAATAAGCGATCTTCTTTTCCAGCGGTAACGCGCCCCGTAAGAATATTACCAATCGCGTATTCAAAGCTAGCGTCACCCGCTTTTTCCTGATGATCCAGGTCTTGATAAGTTTGATATTGTCGCGTACCCAAACTGCCGGTCAAAATCAAACGTGTCCTGTCTGACAGGATGGGAATAATCGCCCCGGCTCGTACATCCAGTGCTTTGACTTTATCTGAAGTACTGGTGTTGCCATTTTGCACCGCGGCTGCATCACCATCGTAAAAACGTAAAGGATTACTATCGCTGGTCAATGATGTTGCTAACTGCAAAGCTAATTCGGTGGTAGCAAAAGCTGGTGCAGTCAATAAAGAGGCAGACAAGACTGCGCCTAGCAACAAAGGCGAGGAATGAGATGTACGCTCAAGCAATTTGAGGTCACTTAATTTACGCCCAGCTAATTTACGTCCAACCAAGACATGGCCAAAACTATGCTCAGTTTTTTGTAAATAAAGTAAAAGCTGCGCAGTCAAATTCATCACATTGGTCACATCAATCCCATCAAGCGGGCAGCAATCCGTTTTCTGATAAACGCAATACTCGATCGCAGCGTTTCGCCAACTCAGCATCATGCGTTACGATTACAAACGCCGTACCTAAAGTGCGCGATAGCTCCAGCATTAATTCAAATATTTGTTGCGCAGTCGCCCTATCTAAATTGCCAGTGGGTTCATCCGCTAATACGCAGGCTGGCTGTGTCACTAAAGCCCGCGCCAAAGCAACGCGTTGCCGCTCACCGCCAGACAATTCACCGGGTACGTGGCTGACACGATGATCCAAACCAACTCGCGCTAAAATTGCCCGCGCAGTTGCCTGAGCCTCATTGCGATTAACCCGACGTATCAGCAAAGGCATTGCCACATTATCTAAGGCAGAAAACTCAGGTAATAAATGATGGAACTGATACACAAAACCTAAAGCAGCGTTACGTAAATCGCCTCTGGTGGTTTCGTTTAAGGTTGCGAAATCTTTACCTTGTAAAGTAACGCTACCCGTCGTCGGTGCATCTAAGCCACCCAACAAATGCAACAAGGTTGATTTACCAGAACCAGATGCACCAATGATGGCAACCCGCTCTCCCTTATTCACTTTAAAATCAATATTACCAAGTACTTTGACTGAGTAAGTACCTTGAGTAAAAGTCTTCCCTAAGCCGCTGCAAGATAGAACTAATTGGTCAGTAATATGATTATTCATAGCGCAATGCCTCCGCTGGTTTAACGCGGGCACCACGCCAGCTTGGGTAAATCGTTGCAACAAAAGCTAATACGACTGCAACACTGCCAATGGTCCAAACATCTTTCCATTGCAAATCAGAAGGCAAAGTGCTGATCACATACACTTCTTTGGACAAAAACTGTACACCTAAAACATGCTCAATAAACGGCACAATAATATCGATATTTAATGCGACTACTATGCCAGAGCCGACACCGATCGCGGTGCCCAGTAAGCCAACCAGAGCACCTTGGATCATAAAAATTTTCATGATCGACCAAGGGGACGCACCCAAGGTGCGCAGAATCGCGATATCCGCTTGCTTGTCTGTCACCGTCATCACCAAGGTTGATACTAGATTGAAGGCTGCTACTGCGATGATTAGCGTCAAAATAATAAACATCATAGTTTTTTCTGTTTTTACCGCAGCAAAATAATTACGATTTTGTTGCGACCAGTCGCGTATATACAAATCACCAGACAATGTTTTTGATAACTCCACTGCGACTTGCGGCGCTTTCAACATATCGACAATACGCAGGCGTAAACCCGACGGTGCCGATAGCCGGAAAAACTTCTCAGCATCCTCCATCTGAATAAATGCCATGCCAGAGTCGTATTCAAAATGTCCTGCTTCAAAAATACCGACCACGGTAAAGACTTTAAGACGCGGCACCATGCCGGCTGGCGTAATCTGGCCTTCCGGCGCTCCGGCTAACGTGACTTTTTCACCGACTTGCACATGCAAGCTGCGAGCCAGTTCAATCCCTAGCACAATGCCAAAACCGCCCGGTTTCAAATCAGTAAATTTGCCGTACTTCATTTTGCTTGTAACGTCAGATACCTTTGGCTCTTCTTCTGGCAATACGCCACGTAACACCACGCCGCGCATTACATCGCCGCCAATAATCATGGCTTGTGCATCGACATAAGGCGCAGTCCCTGTGACCGAGGGATTTTTTTGCGCTTGCAGTGCAGTAGTCTTCCAATCTGGCAAAGTACCAGTGGCATCAAACACTTCAATATGCGCCAACACCGACAACATACGGTCGCGCACTTCTTTTTGGAAGCCATTCATCACAGATAACACAACAATTAATGCTGCGACACCTAAGGCAATGCCGGCCATAGAAATCATTGAAATAAACGAGATAAAACTGTTACGGCCACTACGTCGTCCAGCGCGGGTATAACGCAGGCCGACCAGCCATTCAAAAGGGTAATTTTTCACTATAGAACTTGATCCAGAATAGATAATTTAATTAGGGCTTACACAAAATTGTCGCGCTAAGGAGTTTTGACGGCGATTTTGCATAGTCTTAAAAGTAATATTTTTAGTCAGCGAGCATCTTGCCATACAATGTCGTTATGAGCTATTTAGAAATGATACTGCCGTTTGCCATCCCTCCCGCCCCGCTTGCCAAAGACCTGCTACGCGAGCTACGTGTACCAGCATTGAGCTGCTTAATTGGCAAAGCTAAACCCGACACTCCCCATCACTTTGAAGACTTTGCAAGACAATTACCGCATGAATCCTTGCTTGCAGGGCATTTTAGCCCTGGGGGCGGCAGAGTCATTGGACCTCCTTTTTCAAACTCTGTAGGTTTAGAATCAGCCATCAAGAGCAGTCCCGCTAATACGCACAACAAAATGCAAGCGCTTGGCGTTCAGCCGATGGCGACTGATGTGACCGGTACGACCGCAGTTTGGTTCACGCTGCAACCTGTTCATATCCATATTGCACGCGACCATCTGGTACTTACAGACCAACGCCGCTTGACATTGACGGAGCCTGAGTCGCGCGCCCTGTTTGCCGAGGCAAAAATCATTTGTGACGAACTGGGCAAAACTTTAGTGTATGGCGACGCACTTCACTGGTTTTTACGCGCCGATGATTGGCAAGGCCTGCAAACAGCCACGCCAGATGCGGCTTGCGGCCACAATATCGATATCTGGATGCCCAAAGGTGAGCAAGCACGCCCATGGCGCAAGCTTCAAAATGAAATCCAGATGCAATGGTTTAGTCACACCATCAACCAAGAACGAGAGATGCAAGGTTTAAAGCCAGTCAACTCAGTTTGGCTGTCCGGCGGTAGCACGCAATTAATGGACATGCCGGATATCCAAAAAGTGACTGAATTTCAACAAATCGATCTGGCGTCAAAACGCCCCGTTTTAATCGATGCGCTGCTAGAGCCTGCACTGAATAACGACTGGGCAAGCTGGCTGGAGCGCATGCAGTTGCTGGAGGAGCACTGCTTTGCACCTGCACTGGCAGCTTTACGCGACCAACAAATTAACCAACTCAATCTGATCGTCACCGATGCCAACACGCTGGTGCAATTTAGTTTAACGCCCTGGTCGCTCCGTCAATTCTGGCGCAAACCGACATTGCATCCTTTATTCTCGCTACCAGCGCAAGAAACATCCAACTAACATGACACGTATCAGCACCCGCCCTTATTCTTTCCGTGATTCAGAAATGCTGCGCCAAAGCGGCATCCATCCGGTATTGGCGCGCTTATATGCCGCGCGTGGCGTGAAAGACGTCGCCGAATTACGTAGCGAATTACCGCAATTGATCGCACCGACTCAATTGCTGCATGTTCAGCAAGCGGCGGTGTATTTAGCCGACGCAATCGCCGCTGGCAAAAAAATGTGTATCGTCGCCGACTACGATTGTGACGGGGCAACGGCCTGTGCAGTGGGCTTGCGCGGCCTGCGCATGATGGGTGCAACGGTCGATTACATCGTGCCGGATAGGCAAATCCACGGTTATGGATTAACGCCGGAAATCGTCGCATTAACGCAGCAAGAAAAATCGCCAGATATTATTGTCACCGTCGATAACGGCATTGCCAGTATCGACGGTGTCGCTGCTGCCAACGCCCTGGGTATGGCGGTGGTCGTGACCGATCATCATCTTCCAGCAGATACCCTGCCAGACGCTGCGGTGATTGTGAATCCCAACCAGCCGGGCTGCGGCTTCCCGAGCAAAAATCTGGCTGGTGTTGGCGTGATGTTTTATACCTTGCTGGCCTTGCGTGCAGAGTTACGCCAGCGTGGCGTGTTTGATCAGCAGCAGCAACCCAAGCTTGATACCTTACTGGATCTGGTCGCCTTAGGCACAGTCGCCGACGTCGTCAAGCTAGATGCGAATAACCGTATTCTGGTCGCGCAAGGAATCAAACGCATGCGTGCAGGTCGCATGCATGCGGGCATAGCCGCCCTGTTCCGCGTTGCAGGACGAGAACCGCATCAGGCCAGTCCGTTCGATCTGGGTTTTGCCTTGGGTCCCAGAATCAACGCAGCGGGTCGCTTGTCCGACATGTCGCTGGGCATAGAGTGTTTAACGACCGATGACGAAGGTCGCGCCTGGCAAATTGCGCAAGAACTCAATTCCATCAATGCCGATCGCAAAGATATCGAGCGTGAGATGCAGGATGTGGCCTTGCTGCATCTGGATGATTTTCAACCCGCCGCCAGCAATACCATCACCGTATTTGACGAGAGCTGGCACCAAGGCGTGATCGGGATTGTCGCCTCTCGCCTCAAAGATAAATTCTATCGCCCAACGATTACTTTCGCGCCCGGCGATGAGGGTTTGATCAAAGGGTCTGGCCGCTCCATCCCCGGCTTCCATATGCGCGATGCGCTGGATCTGGTGTCTAAACATGCACCAGACCTGATTTTAAAATTCGGCGGACATGCGATGGCAGCGGGGTTGACATTGAAGGCAGAAAACTTTCCTGCCTTTCAAGCAGCCTTTGAAGCCGTAGCGCAGAGCTGGCTGCAAGCCGATCAGTTAGAGCGGATTATCGAAACCGATGGTCCTTTAGAGGATGCGTATTTCAGCACGGACTTTATTAGCCTGATGGATGGACAGGTCTGGGGCCAAGGCTTTGCGCCACCGATATTTTGTGATGGCTTCAAGCTGATTTCACAACGGATTCTGAAAGAACGCCACCTGAAAATGGAACTGGAAAAAAATGGCAAACGCTACGATGCCATCTGGTTTGGTCACACTGATCATCTGCCAGAGCGTGTGAATGTTGCCTTCAGGCTGGATGCCAATACCTATAACGGCGTGACGCGGGTGCAATTGCTGGTGGAGCATGTCGAGTAAGGTGAAGGTGAAGCTAAACCAAAGCTAAATCAACTACGCTAAATCAAGCTCTGTCGCTCAGGGAAAGCTTTTGACCAGTACAGAATCTCAACACTGGCGCGAAGACCATTGATCCAAAAAGGATCAGTCAATATCAGCTCCTCAATCTCGGCTTTGCTTTCCGCTTCGACAATCCACAAGCCGCCCAGCGCCGCATCGCCGGGCTGATGACGCAATGAACCGCCAACCAAGATACGCTCTTTGTGCTGATCCAGCCAAGCAATATGCGCCCGGAGATACTGCTGGCGCACAGCCAGACTGCCTTGTTTATCTAAAAAATATACGGCAAAAAGCGTCATATTACTTCCAGTAAATTTAAGATACTTTATAACCTGGTATTGAATATACTCCTATCCAGTAAAATAAAGTCGTCCAATCAATCATTGGACAATGAAGCATATTTTATAAAAATAAAGGGGAGTATATTCAATATTCAATTAAAAATGCCTGACGCACCGATTTTATATTGCATCAGATAACCGGTTTTTTAAATACGCTGATCCAAAATCAAGGAAGGCTCTCAGCTTTAAAGGCAGTATGCCTTGGCCCGCATGTACGAGATTAACCGGTCTGTCGGGCGACTCAAACGATTTAAGCACAATTTCCAACAAAGCCTGGCGTTTGGCCGCTGCGATCTGGTAAGACAAGACTCGCGTTACTCCAACACCCGCAACCGCGGCATCAATTGCCGCTTCTGCCGTATTGACGATCAGGCGCGAATGGATTGGCACGGTAATCTCGGACTTCCCCTGCAAAAATCGCCAGCTATGCGGGGATGTCAACACATCATACGAAACACAATCGTGCTGAGCCAGTTGCTCTGGCGTCGTCGGCTTGCCTCGCTGCACAAAGTACTCTGGACTAGCGCAAACCACCGTCCTCACTGCACCAACGGGAATAGCGATCAAATCGCTGTCAGGCAATGCACCGATGCGCAACGCCACATCGATGTGGTCTTCCAATAAGTGGACATTGCGATCTGACAGCGTCAGACGCACGTCAATATCCGGATATTTTTTCAAAAATTCGACCACCATAGGTAACACATGCAAACGTCCAAAAACAACGGGTGCGGTAATCACCAGCTCGCCTTTGGGCATCGTATATTCGCCCGCGGCAATGCGTTCTGCCTGGGCTACCTCTTCCAGAATACGCCGGCAAGCGGCAACATACGACTGCCCTGCCTCAGTCAATGCCAATTGCCGAGTAGAACGCAATAGCAGACGTATTTTTAAATGCGCCTCCAGCTCACCTACTTTGCGACTAACCGTTGCCAGCGGCATAGCAAGACGACGTGCAGCACCAGAAAAACTGCCTGCATCAACCACCGCGATCAAAATCGCCATCGAATCTAATCGATCTGTCATCCACATCTCCACAGGCATGTTCTTTTCGAACGACTTTTAAAAATCTCAAAAATTGAGATAGTTATTCCTAAATTTACCAGATTATCTTATTTAATGAAACTTGCTACAGTTCTCTTGGTCAACTCGACAAACTAATTTAAAAGGAAATCATCATGTCACTCATCCCAACTCCAGCGACGATTGAGGCAGCTCCGGCGGCGTCTCAGGCACTATTACATGCAGTTCAAAAACAACTTGGTGTCGTACCAAATTTATTCCGCTTGGTATCGAACAGCCCTATCGCTCTGGAGGCGTATCTGGGTCTGTCCGGGACGTTGGCTAAAGGTAACATTCCAGCACCGACTCGTGAGCGTATCGCACTTGCCATTGCAGAAATCAACGGCTGCGATTACTGCTTATCTGCCCATACTTACTTGGCAAAAAATCTCGCTAAATTGGATGACGAAGAAATCACTGCTAATCGCCATGCTAACTCCAGCGATGCCAAAGCTGATGCGGCATTAAAATTTGCAACAGCGGTAGCAAAAGAACGGGGTCACATCAGCGAAGCCGATTTTCAAGCCATTAAAGCTGCAGGTTATGACGACGCTCAAATGATAGAAATCGTGCTGCACGTTGCACTCAATACCTGGACCAATTACATGAACTCGGTTGCTAAAACGGATATTGATTTTCCGGTAGTGCACGCCTTGAATTCAGCCTTGAATTCGGCCACGTATTCAGTCGCATAAATTGTAGTAAGTTCGTGTTTGCAGCTCGATGATGTTGATCATCACTACCTGGTCAAACTCAAACTAAAGCTAAAATTGAGCTAGCAAGCAGAACCATCGATACCGATCATTCCTATGGAGAATTACATCATGAGTCGTCCGCCACTTCCGCCCTTCACAAAAGAAACTGCCATTCAAAAAGTACGTATGGCCGAGGACGCCTGGAACACGCGCGAACCGGCGCGTATCGCCCTTGCCTATACCGCGGATAGCCAATGGCGAAACCGATCAGAATTTTTGCAAGGTCGAGATGCAATTGAGATGTTCTTGACACGTAAATGGCAGCGGGAACTGGACTACCGGTTGATCAAAGAACTCTGGGCGCATAGCGAAAACCGAATTGCCGTTCGCTTTGCTTACGAGTGGCACGACGAAAATAATCAATGGTTCAGAAGCTATGGTAACGAGAACTGGCAATTTGATGAATTTGGTCTGATGGCGTTGCGCATTGCCAGCATCAACGACTTAGCGATTGAAGAAAAAGAGAGAAAATTTCATTGGACATCAGGACGTCGCCCTGATGATCACCCCTCGTTGAGTGTATTAGGTCTTTAGTCAATCCGCCTCTGCTCTAAAGGAGCGCGTAATGAATAATAGTATTAAGCATGTGAGCGATATCGTTTTCACACCGGCGGTCAAGGCACTGCAAAGCCGCATGGGGTCGCGCTCGGCATATGCCAGAATGGAAAACGGATCAGGTTGGCAGTCGATAATTACCAAGGAGCTGAAATTTTTTATTGAGGCGCAAGTTAGTATTTTTTTGGCAACCGCAAATGCAGAAGGTCAACCATATATTCAACATCGCGGTGGCCCTGCGGGTTTTTTACGGGTGCTGGATGAGCACACGATTGCGTTTGCTGACTTTGCGGGAAACAGGCAGTTTATTAGCCAAGGCAATCTAAGCGAAAACGCCAAAGCTCAGTTGTTTTTGATCGATTACGCACAACAGCAAAGGGTAAAAATATGGGGAGAAGCGACAGTGATCGAAGAAGATCCAGCGCTTTTGTCGACATTGATGCCGGATGACTATAAGGCACGAGCCGAGAGGGTGATGATGTTTAAGGTAACTGCATGGGATGCAAATTGCCATCAACATATTCCTGTCCGCTACGAAGCAGCGTATGTGGATGCGGAAATTGAACGACGTGATCAACGCATTCGTCAGCTTGAAAAAGAAATCCGGCAATTACAGCCCGATCAAAATCACATATAGAAAAAACGTAACAAAATCATCAACTTAAAGATATTCAGCGCAACGTATTCTTAGGTTTTCAGGTACAATCGCACGCATGAAAACCGCGCCAAAAAACCTCTTCTCCTTCCCTCGCTTCCGCCCTGATGTTGGCGGAGCCAAGGCTGCTCCTTTTTTACCGATGTCACGTGCCGAAATGGATACGCTGGGTTGGGATAGTTGTGACGTTATTTTGGTGACCGGTGACGCATACATTGATCACCCAAGTTTTGGCATGGCATTAGTGGGTCGCTTGTTGGAACAGCAGGGATTTCGCGTTGGGATTATCAGCCAGCCGGATTGGCATTCTGCCGATGATTTCCGTGTACTAGGCAAGCCTAATTTATATTTTGGGATTACTGCGGGCAACATGGATTCGATGGTGAATCGCTATACGGCAGATCGCAAAATTCGTTCTGAAGATGCCTACACACCAGATGGCGATTCCACCAAACGGCCAGACCGCGCAGTGGTTGTGTATTCACAGCGCGTGCGTGAAGCTTTTCCCGGTGTGAATGTCGTGATTGGCAGTATTGAGGCGAGTTTGCGCCGGATTGCCCATTACGATTATTGGTCCGATAAAGTAAAACGGTCTGTTTTGCCTGACTCTAAAGCGGACATTCTGTTGTTTGGCAATGCCGAGCGCGCGCTAGTAGATTTAACCCATCGTCTTGCTGCGGGTGAATCGATTAAAGAAATTCGTGATTTACGTGGTACTGCATTTATGGTGCCGCGCGGCTGGTTGCCATCAGATGACTGGACTGAAATCAATTCCACCCGTATCGATACACCCGGCAAAGTCGAGCCGCATCCTGACCCGTATTACATGGCGCCTGAAAACGCCTCTTCATGCGAAACCAAAATTGCAGATAAAACTGCAGAACAAGCCGTACCCAAGGACGTCGTTCAACAGCAAGCGATACGCATCATGAGTCGTGAAGAACGACAAGCGATGCTGAGGGAAAAATTGCACAAAACCGCAATCCGTTTGCCATCGTATGAATCAGTGTCAGAAGATCCTGTGATGTATGCACATGCCTCCCGCGTCTTCCATCTGGAAGCCAATCCGGGCAATGCAAAATCCTTAATCCAGGGACATGGCGAACGTGATGTCTGGCTTAATCCGCCACCGCTGCCACTGGCAATGGATGAGATGGATGGCGTATTTGACCGTGCCTATGCACGTGCCCCTCATCCTAGTTATGGCAAGGCGCGCATTCCTGCATGGGAGATGATCCGTTTCTCCATCAACATCATGCGCGGTTGTTTTGGTGGCTGTACTTTCTGTTCGATTACAGAGCATGAAGGCCGGATTATACAAAGTCGCTCCGAGCCCTCTATCTTGCGTGAAATTGAAGAAATCCGCGATAAGACTAAGGGCTTCACCGGAACGATTTCTGACATGGGTGGACCAACTGCCAATATGTATCGCTTAGCCTGCAAAGATAAAACGATAGAAGAATCCTGTCGTCGTTTATCTTGCGTGTACCCGGGCATTTGCAGCAATCTGGGAACCGATCACAGCAAACTGATTTCACTTTATCGCAAAGCGCGAGCTGTCCCTGGCATCAAGAAAGTGTTGATCAGTTCGGGTCTGCGCTACGACTTGGCAGTGCGTTCGCCAGAGTACGTCAAAGAATTGGTCACGCACCATGTCGGCGGCTTGCTAAAAATCGCGCCAGAGCATACCGAAGCGAATACTTTATCCAAAATGATGAAGCCCGGGATTGGTGCTTATGACGAATTTAAGGCGATGTTCCAAAAATATTCAAAAGAAGCAGGCAAAGAACAATATCTGATCCCCTATTTCATCGCGGCACATCCTGGCACCACCGATGAAGATATGGTCAACCTCGCGTTGTGGCTGAAGAAAAACGACTTTAAGCTCGATCAGGTTCAGACCTTTATGCCAACGCCGATGGCGCTTGCGACGACGATGTATCACACCCGTAAAAATCCACTGAAAAAAGTGGACGAAAACTCGGAAATTGTGGAAACCGCTCGCTCAGGTAAAGTACGTAAATTCCATAAAGCACTCTTACGCTACCAAGCGCCAGAGAATTGGGAAATTGTGAAAGAAGGCTTACTACGCATGGGACGTGGCGACCTGATTGGCAGTAGCGACAGACATCTGATACCGCCACGTGCACCGGTGGTGCCAATTAAGGATGTCGGCGTCAGCAATGGCCGCCGTATCGCAGCACCAAAAATGAATACCTTTGGTAAAAAACCAGCTGCAGTAGCACGAGGGGTGACTGACAAAATAACTGCCTCAAAAAACAGCATTAATACTATCAGTACATCGTCAGCGCGCCCGGCATTGGCATTTCGCTCTGCCAAAACTAAGCCGGCTGCGGCTAAGGCCGGACGTAAGTAAAAACATCGGAATAAATACGTCGCACAGAATGAAAGAAGCCCCTTCAGTCTTAGCTGAAAGGGCTTCGCTCCGAACGTCTATCAAGACAAACTAGCTTGATGATTTCCCACCGCCTTTACGCTTCTGAACAATCTCGCGATACCGTTTTAAAATCTCATCAAACTGGGTATTGATACGAGTACGCTCCGCCTCATATTCCGCTACTGTAGACTGTGCATTTTTACTAGCCAAAGATAATTGACCAGAACGTCTTTGTAAATCTACATTTTGTTCAGTCGATTTTTTAGCATTACGTTGCTGCTCGCTCTGAAATTCAGCCTGCATGACAGCGATAGCTTTAATCTGATCATTACCAGCGCGAATTTTTTCTTTAACGAATTCAAGTGATCTTTGTCTAGCCAATTCAATATCGCTCTCACTTTTATAATTTGCCAAGAGATGTTGATCTTCTCTTTTCTGCTGCTCCTCTAGCAACATTTCAGATTTTTGTTTTTCTTGTTCTTCATCCGCCTTGCGCCGCTCTTCTGGCGTCAGAGGCGCCGGAATCTCGCGTGGATTTTGGCCAAGCGTTTTTCTTACAAACATGGAGCGATTTGCGCACTCGGGTATAGGACGATCAGATGTGAGCAAATGCCCCGCCGCGTCTTTGCACGTATATATCTCTGCGTGCACGCTTGAAAAAACAAGCCCGCTAGTAACCGCTAGGATGATAGTAAAAATTGTTTTCATCTTTTTGGTCTGCGTTCCCAAGCAATCATCCTTAATAGGCTTCAAAATATCTCACAAACTGATACGCATGACTAAATTATTTTTGCGACACATGGACTGATTTACAACAAATCTCATCATAAGTTTGAATGTAATATCTTTCTAATCATACTGAATACTTTTCACTAATATCTAAAATTACTATATTTTACAAAAGCGTAGCTATCCTATAATAGTTGCAGATATAACGATATAGAGGACGAACACCATAATTTTTACATACCTAACATGGAGATCAGCATGAAGCACATGAAAACGGTTTTGATACTAGAACATACAGAAGAAGTATTTGAAAAATTGACTTGCGATGTCTGCGGCGCAGAATCTAAATGGGATGAGGACTGGAGTAGTGAAGAAAGCCAAAAAGTCACCACTACAATCCAGTTATACGAAGAAGTCTCTCTCGCCAGTGGTGGGCAATCGACTCAAACTCAATATCATATTTGCCCGAGCTGCTTTAAAGATCATTTGTCAAAATGGTTTGAAAGTCACAGAAATAACAAACCAACCGAAATCAAGTCGGTCTGGTAATGATGGAATTATTTAGTACAGAACTGCATTAACAGAACTTTATTAGCTAAGCCTGACTTTAGATCTTAAAATAACTATGAACGGTTCTGTTAACCGTAAACCGTCCTATTGCCAATCAATTATCTTATTACTAATGATCAGATGTAGGCCGTGTTTTTCGGTTTGAATCCTCAGCAATCTAAATTAGATCAAGCTCCCCCTCGGGTATAATCTAGGGTTTGATTTAAATACTTTAGAAGAAAAATATGGAAGCCGAACGCCTCAATAGCCTGTCCGCCCTGCTTATCGACCTGACTGGTCGTGAAGCCGAACTTCGGAGGTATCTTTGACTTCGATGTCAAGTCAGAGAAACTAGAGCAAGTCAACGCCGAGTTGGAAGATCCCAAAGTCTGGGAAGAACCAAAGCGTGCCCAAGAATTGGGCAAAGAAAAAAAATCCCTTGAAGCCATCGTTCATACGCTGACTAAAATCGATATCGATTTGCGTGATGCCACCGACTTATTCGCTATGGCACGCGAAGAGAGTGACGACGACACCTTAGAAGCCATCGAAGCGGATGCGGAAATACTCAAAGGCTTAGTCGAAGGCATGGAGTTCCGCCGGATGTTTAATAATCCCATGGACCCCAACAATTGCTTTATCGATATACAAGCTGGTGCTGGCGGTACTGAAGCACAAGACTGGGCGTCGATGCTGCTGCGTCAGTATTTGCGGTATTGCGAACGTAAAGGTTTTAAGGTCGAGATTCTGGAACAATCTGATGGTGAGGTTGCCGGTATCAAGACCGCAACGCTGAAGGTGGAAGGCGAATACGCTTACGGATTTTTGCGCACAGAAACTGGCGTGCATCGCCTGGTTCGCAAATCACCATTTGACTCTGCTAACGGTCGCCACACTTCTTTCTCCAGCTTGTTTGTCTACCCTGAAGTAGATGAATCGTTTGAAATTGATATCAATCCTGCTGATGTTCGTGTGGATACCTATCGCGCCTCCGGTGCGGGTGGTCAGCATATTAATAAGACCGACTCCGCAGTGCGTTTAACACATGGCCCATCCGGTATCGTAGTCCAGTGCCAGAACGATCGAAGTCAGCATCGTAACCGCGCAGAAGCCTGGGAGATGTTGAAAGCCAAATTGTTTGAGCTGGAATTGCGCAAACGTATGAGCGAAAAACAAAATCTGGAAGACACTAAAACCGACGTCGGCTGGGGTCATCAAATTCGTTCCTACGTACTGGATCAATCCCGCATCAAAGATTTGCGTACCAACTTTGAAATGGGCAACACCAAAGCAGTTCTGGATGGTGATCTGGATGACTTTATCGCGGCCTCACTCAAGCAAGGCGTCTAAATCTAGTGCCAATCTAGTGCAAATTCAGCACAAGCTAAGCGCAAATTTGGTGATAGCAAAGTCCATCACTGAATTTTCCAGCTACGGATAAGTAAATAAATTACATACTGAGAGAAATTTCATGTCAGACCAAACTCATAACGCAGTACCGGCAGAAGTCGTAGTCGATGAACACTCCATCATCACCGAGCGTCGTGTAAAGTTAGATGCCATTCGCAAACAAGGTGTTGCTTTCCCAAATGACTTCCGTCCGCAACATAAAGCTGCTGCTTTACAAGCGCAATATGGCGCGACGACGCGTGAAGAGCTGGAGGAGTTGAATATTACGGTGGTGGTTGCTGGTCGTATGATGCTAAAGCGCGAGGCTGGCAAAAAAGCTGCCTTCGCTACTCTACAAGATGCCTCTGGCATTAAGGCAGATGGTCGTATTCAGTTGTACGTCACCTCCGACAAAACTGGCGAAGTCGAGATGGATGCCTTCCGCCACTACGATCTGGGTGATATTTTAGGTATCGAAGGTACGCTCTTTAAAACCAAGACTGATGAGCTGACGATCAAAGTCACGACATTACGCTTGCTGACTAAATCACTGCGCCCTCTTCCGGATAAATTCCATGGACTGGCTAATCAAGAGACGAAATATCGTCAACGGTATGTTGATCTGATCATGAGCGAGGAAACGCGCCGCACATTTAAAGCGCGTACCGCTGCAATGACTTCGATCCGTAATTTCATGATCAGCAATGAATTTATGGAAGTAGAAACACCAATGTTGCACGTCATCCCTGGCGGTGCCGCGGCGAAACCTTTCATCACACATCACAACGCACTCGACATGCAAATGTATCTGCGCATCGCGCCAGAACTGTATCTGAAGCGTCTGGTGGTCGGCGGTTTTGACCGTGTATTTGAGGTCAACCGTAACTTCCGTAATGAAGGTGTCTCGCCGCGTCATAATCCAGAATTCACCATGATGGAATTTTACGCGGCCTATGTTGACTACAAATGGCTGATGGATTTTACTGAGCAAGTCATCCGTAAGGCCGCAGAGGATGCGCATGGCACAGCAGTCCTAACATACCAAGGTAAAGAGCTGGATCTGAGTAAGCCTTTCCAACGCTTGACCATTGTCGGCGCGATCAACAAATATGCACCGCATTACACCAATGAACAACTGCATGATGCTGACTTCATCAAAACAGAATTGCTCAAGTTTGGCGTAAAACCGTTTGCGACTGCAGGTCTGGGGGCATTGCAGCTAGCTTTGTTTGAAGAAACAGCAGAAGCACAACTTTGGGAGCCGACCTACATCATCGACTATCCAGTTGAAGTGTCGCCATTAGCACGCGCCTCTGATACCGTTGCTGGTATCACTGAGCGTTTTGAGTTATTCATGACTGGTCGTGAAATCGCTAACGGCTTCTCTGAGTTAAACGATGCGGAAGATCAGGCGGCACGCTTCCAGGCGCAGGTAGCAGCAAAAGACGCTGGTGACGAAGAAGCCATGTATTACGATGCAGATTACATCCGCGCATTGGAATACGGCTTGCCACCAACCGGCGGTTGCGGCATTGGTATTGATCGTTTGATGATGTTGATCACTGACTCGCCGAATATCCGTGATGTGATTTTGTTCCCGCATCTGCGTCGCGAAGAATAATCGTGCTGTAAGCTAGAAATCCTCAGGGACTGTAAAATTTGCAGTCCCTTTTTATTTTGCTTCATTTGCAAAACCCGTCGTCAAATTGATCGAACGCTATGACAAAAACTCCAATGACAGCAACTGCAGGCACGACACCCACACACCCGCTCAAAAAACTACTTAGCTATTCAAAAAAATACCGTACTGATCTTCGTCTGGCGACACTATATTCGATTCTGAATAAATTTTTTGATGTCTTGCCAGAAGTCCTGATTGGCGTTGCTGTGGATATTGTCGTCAACGGCGATAAAAGCTTTTTAGCAAAAAAAGTTCTGGGTAGCTTTGGTGTCGTCGATACCTGGCATCAATTAGTCTTGCTAGGTATTGTGAATGTAATTGTATGGGGTGGAGAGTCCTGGTTTGAATATCTGCTCTGCCTGAAATGGCGCAAACTTGCCCAAAATTTGCAGCATGACTTGCGACTAGATACTTACGACCATGTGCAAAAACTGGAGATGGCGTATTTCGAGAATCAGCGCACCGGCAATCTGATGTCGATATTAAATGAAGACATCAATCAAATGGAACGCTTTTTAAATGGCGGTGCTAATCAGATCATTCAGGTGATCTGCTCCTCTGTAATGGTCAGTGCCGTATTCTTCGCCTTGCAACCTTCGCTGGCCATCATTTCTTTGCTACCCGTGCCAGCCATTTTGATCGGCGCATTCTGGTTCCAAAAACGCTTAGCACCGCGTTATGCAGAAGTGCGTGAAGCAGCAGGTGACGTCAGTGCGCGCCTGAATAATAATCTGCTCGGACTCGCCACCATCAAAGCCTTTGCTACAGAGAATTTTGAAAGCGCCCATATTGCCCAAGCCAGTAACGCCTATCGCGATGCGAATGGTCGTGCGATCGCAATAAATTCCGCTATCACACCTGTCATACGGATGGCGATTCTGGCAGGTTTTACCGCGACCTTGGTGTATGGCGGCTGGCTGACAATTCACGGGCAACTGGCAGTAGGTGCTTATTCTGTGCTCGTATTTTTAACCCAGCGTTTGCTATGGCCAATGACCGGTTTGGCAGATGTCGCCGATATGTATCAGCGATCTATGTCTGCAATTGATCGTGCGATGAATTTACTGAACACGCCGATCAAGATTACTTATGAGGGTGCGCATTTGCCACCGCATCAGGTCCAAGGTGAATTACGCTTTGAAGAGCTCGGCTTTGCCTATGGTGACACGACCACGCTGAAGAATATCAACCTGCATATTCCTGCAGGCAAAACAGTGGCGTTTGTCGGGTCAACTGGATCGGGCAAATCAACTTTAGTGAAACTGCTATTACGTTTTTATGAATCACAGTCGGGACGGATTTTGCTGGATAATCAGCCGATTAATGATATCAACTTACAAGACTTGCGGCGTTCGATTGGCTATGTGGCACAGGATAGTTTTTTAACCGATGGTACGATTGCCGAGAATATTGCGTATGGTCTGAGTGACATATCAGAACAAGCCATTGCTGATGCAGCACAAGCGGCGGAGGCGACTGAATTTATCAACAAACTGCCGTTAGGATTTGCCACCCGCATCGGTGAGCGCGGCCAAAAATTGTCTGGCGGTCAGCGTCAGCGTCTAGCATTGGCAAGAGCAATTTTAAAAAATCCGCCTATCCTTATTTTGGATGAGGCGACTAGCGCGGTCGATAATGAAACTGAAGCCGCGATCCAACGCAGTTTGGATGTCGTCAGTCGCAACCGCACAACCATCGTGATTGCACATCGCTTATCGACAATTCGTCAGGCTGATTGCATCTATCTCTTAGAATCGGGTGAGATCGTTGAAAGCGGCACGCATGAACAATTGCTGGCGCTCAATGGCGGCTATGCGTCATTATGGCGTTTACAAACAGGCGAAAGGATGACGACAACATGAACAAATCATTCAAATACGGGATCGCAGGAATATTCGCCGGTGTCATCGGTGTCGCTATTTACGGTGCCGTCGCCTATGTAACGCATGTAGCGCCTGCGACCAGTAGCACCGTTAGCATGCCGATTCAAGCATTTGCGGTCGATCCTAGTTGGGTCAAGTCGGGCAAACCCAATTTTAAAGCCGTTGAGTTTTCAGCGGCGACAGATGGCAGTTCCAGCTCAGGTATTTTTGAAGCAGAAGGACCATCTACATTTGAATGGCATTACCAATTGGACGAGTCGATTTATGTGTTGAGTGGCGGCGTGGAGATTGATTATCTCGGCCAGCACTTCACCTTAAAGGAGGGCGATACGGCATTTTTCCGCGCTGGCACGGTGGCATTGTGGCATGTGCCGGTCGGTATCAAAAAAACCTGGACGCTTTACAATCCGGGCAGACTAGCTCGCTGGCTAGGACGTCTAGGTAAATAACTCTGTCGAAGCGCCTAGGCAACCAAACCGAAACCGCACTGAATCACCACTAAGGCATCCCCAAAATCAGAAAACCAATTTGTCGTTTCTATGACCCAGAAACGACAAATTCTTACAAATCATTCAAAAATATACTACTCACTGTATTTTTAAACGTCCATATATAATATGGACATTAACCATGGTTTACGCCTATACTCCCCTTTTTTTATCGACCCCAAGGGCTAAGCAGCGGAAAATTTACTCGCTAGTGCCAATGCACTGGTGAAGGCATTCTCAACACGTCCTGATCCGGCCAACCCTGCTGCAAACCAGTCGCCGCACACGCCTATCCCCTGTTTCGCATTCCATAAGCAATCTTCTGCCATCGGCTCCACTGCTTGCGCATAACGCCAGCGATGGGCGACGGCATGGATTGGCTGTATCAATGATCCCGTTGCCTCATGAAAAGCCTTGGACAACTTCTCTTTGGCACGCTCGTTATCATCTTCCAGATGTTCTATGCTCCACTCTTGCGTCGCATGACAAACCCAACGCTCGCCCACCCGATGTGATGGTTTAGCAGTGTCGCTGGCGATCCAGCCCAGGCGTGAATTACTGACCCAGGCGCCTTCATACGGCAAATTGAGCGGAGTCTGAAAACCCAGCATTAACGTCCAGCACGGTGCCAGATGAACTTTGGCAGTTTGCTTCGCCATGGCAGGAGCCACTTGCAGCAAAGGTGTTGCCTGCTCTGGCGGAATCGCCAGCAGTACCGCATCAAAAGGCCCTGCCGATGCCGGGACAGGCACCATGTCGGATTTGATCGATAGTATCCATTGTTTTTCGAAAGGCACAATCGCAACCACTTGCTGCTCGGTGCGAATATCCAGACCATGTGCCAGTTGCTTACCCAAAGAACTCATCCCGGGAACCGCGACATATCGTTTGGCGGAGTTCCCAGTTGGCTTACTCAGACCATGATCCAGCGTCACTAGCTTACTTTCCCAAGGCACAACCCAACCTAATTTGCGCCAATCGTTAATCTCTTTTTTAAAGCGATCCGAAGTCGCAGTGAAATACTGTGCGCCATGATCAAAACCTCCCAACTCTGTCATCCGTGTACTCATACGCCCGCTGACACCACGGCTTTTCTCGTACACCGTCACATGATGACCTTGTGACTGTAATTGACGGGCGACAGTGAGTCCTGCTAATCCTGCTCCAACGACGGCGATTTGCATATAGTTCCTTCAAAAATTTGAGCAAAAGAAAACGCCCGCAAATCACATCTGCAGGCGTCGTTTTATTCTGTACGGATATTAAAAAATTGCGACAAACTGAGCAAGGCTTGAACTGAGGGAGTGACGAAAAATTGTCCCTGCAACGCACGTCGGCGGCGGCAATACAAAAAGTACTGCACCGCCAAATCACGCCGCAAAGGCGGTTTTGCGTCGATCCGCAGAGTCATTATTCTTCCTGCTGTTCTACTGGCCAATCGCGGATATACGCTTTCAGCATTTTGTTCTCAAAGCTTTGCGCTTCGAGCACTGCTCTTGCCACGTCGTAGAAGGAAATAATACCTAGCAGTGTTTTCGCATTCATCACTGGCAAGTAGCGGGAATGTTTTTCCAGCATCATGCGGCGTACTTCATTGACCTCGGTATCTGGAGTAACGGTCAATGGATGATCATCCATATATTTGCGCACAGTGCCGTTACCTAACGAGCCATTATTGGCATGGATCGCACGGATCACTTCACGGAAAGTAAGGATGCCGGACAAATCGCCGTACTCCATCACCACCAGCGAACCAATATCCTTTTCTTCCATCACACTGACCGCTTCTGAAATCGGAGTATCGGGAGTAATGGTGTAAAGAATATTGCCTTTTACCTGAAGAATTTCTGAGACTTTCATACCGCTCTCCTCTTTGTCATCAGTTGACATTGACTGATGTTTAATTTTTTGTGCCAACGAACGCGAGATTGGCCAGCACATTTGATGTTGTATGTTCAATGTATCGCAAGCATCGCAAAAAATCCAGCACAGATGCCAACTAATTTGCACGAAAGCATAACAATTTCAAGCAAACCGCTTCATTTTCATAGCAGAACAGGGTCGCAAGCGCATCCCAAACATCGGTGTTTCGATGGTAGCATTAGCACACTAAAAATCAGGAGAACAACAACATCATGAGCGGTCCAAAATACCACGGCTTTGACACTCTTTCCCTGCACGCTGGCGCGGCACCAGACCCGGTAACCGGCGCACGTGCAACCCCAATTTATCTGACATCCTCGTTTGTCTTTAAAGATTCTGACCATGCGGCATCCTTATTCAATATGGAACGCGCTGGTCATGTTTACTCCCGTATCTCTAACCCGACCAATGCCGTGCTAGAAGAACGTATTGCCGCATTGGAAGGTGGTGTCGCTGGGATTGCGGTTGCTAGCGGCCAGGCCGCCATGCATTTAGGCCTCGCAACGATTGCCGGCGCAGGCTCCCACGTAGTAGCCTCACGCGCCCTGTATGGTGGTTCGCAAAACTTGCTGGCTTACACGATGAAGCGCTTTGGCATAGAGACGACCTTTGTTGACCCTCGCAATCTGGATGCATGGCGTGCGGCTATTCGCCCTAATACTAAAGTGCTGTTTGCAGAAACCTTGGGCAATCCCGGCCTGGATGTCTTGAATATTGCGGCGGTCGCAGAAATCGCTCACAGCCATTATTTGCCATTGATGCTGGACTCCACCTTCACGACGCCTTATCTACTGCGCCCATTTGATCATGGCGCTGATCTGGTATTCCATTCGGCAACCAAGTTCTTATGTGGTCACGGTACGGCGATCGGTGGCTTACTGGTTGATGGCGGCACTTTCGACTGGCAACAAGCGTATGAAAAAACCGGACATTTTGCCGAGCTGTGCGAGCCTTATGATGGTTTTCACGGCATGGTTTTTTCAGAAGAATCCACCGTCGCCGCCTTCTCATTACGCGCACGGCGTGAGGGTTTGCGTGACTTTGGTGCCAGCATGAGCCCGCACAATGCCTTTGCTATTCTGCAAGGGATAGAAACACTCGGCCTACGCATGGACAGGCATGTTGCCAACACCCGCAAAGTCGTCGAATTTTTAGTCGCCCATCCGGCGGTTGAATCGGTCTCGTATCCAGAACTAGAATCACATCCCGATTACGAACTAGCGAAAACCTTGCTACCCAAAGGTTGTGGTGCCGTATTCTCGTTCAGCATCAAGGGTAACCGCGCCGCTGGTCAGCGCTTTGTCGAATCTTTAAATTTATTCTCGCATCTGGCTAATGTCGGTGATGCCAAATCACTTGTGATTCATCCCGCGTCAACGACGCACTTCCGCGTCCCGGCAGAACAATTGATCGCCTCCGGCATTACCGAGGGAACCATGCGCTTATCGATAGGATTAGAAAACGTCGATGATTTGATTGAAGACTTGGCGCGCGGCTTAAAAGCTGCTCAGAAAGGAGCCTGAGATGCTACTCACCGTTCATGACCACATCGCATACTGTTACACAGGCGGCAAACAATTCAATCCAGAGCAAGCAACCGTGGTCTTCCTCCATGGCGCACAAAACGACCATTCCGTGTGGGCATTGCAAACCCGTTACATTGCTCATCACGGCTTTAATGTTCTGGCAGTTGATCTGCCCGGACATGGTCGCAGCAAAGGTGCGGCGCTGACGACAGTCGAACAAATGGCAGATTGGCTGATCACCTTGTTAGATGCCGCTGGCGTGCAGCAAGCAATGCTGGTTGGTCACAGCATGGGGTCTCTGATTGCCTTAGAAACTAGCGCACGCGCGCCGGCAAAAGTCAGTAAATTAGCCCTCATCGGTACTGCCTATCCGATGAAGGTATCAGACACCTTACTCAATGCTGCACGCGACGAGGAGCAGACCGCCATCGATATGGTGAATATCTGGTCCCATAGTTCCATCGCGCATAAACCATCTTGCCCTGGGCCGGGATTTTATGTCATGGGCGGCAGCCAGCGTCTGATGCAACGTATTTCCAAGATCAATCCCGATAAAGTCTTTTATACCGATTTTTCAGCATGCAATGCCTATGCTAACGGTGAGCAGGCGGCGCAGGCGGTTAGCTGTCCAACCCTATTTGTTTTAGGAAAAAAAGACATGATGACGCCGCCCAAAGCGGCAGCTACGCTACGCACTGCGATCCCGCACAGCAAAACGACATTGATAGAAAATTGCGGACACTCGCTGATGGCAGAACAAGGCGATGCAGTGCTGACAGCCTTGTTTGATTTTATAAAATCCTAAGTGTAAGCAGACTGAGATCACCCCCCTCTCCCGCTTACGGGAGAGGGTTCCGCCAGAAATGCTGAAGCCACATTGTTAAGCCAATACAGAAAAATATTATATGGACAACTGGCTACTATTCGCTGCGACTGAGGCAGCACTCTCTTTATCTCCAGGACCCGCCGTTATGATGGTCGTTGCCTATGGCATGGCACGCGGATGGCGTATTTCTCTCTTCGTCACTTTGGGGATTTTGACTGGCAATGCTATTTATTTTGCCGTCTCAGCAACTGGCCTAGGATCACTCATATTAGCTTCGCCCAAGGTGTTTATGGCGATCAAATATATCGGTGCGGCGTCTCTGGTGTACTTAGGTTTGTCCGCTATTTTTGGCAGACCATCACCCATTACTTTGAGCAAATTAGACAGTAAACCGCAAAGTGGCAAACGGATATTTAGTACAGCGGTGATGCTGCAAATGACAAATCCAAAAGCACTGCTAGGCTTTGTCGCGATTCTGCCGCAGTTTATTGATCCACAAAAACCCATCATTCCACAAATGAGTATCCTTGCTGCATGCTCCATCATTCCAGAATTTTTTATTCTGCTGGGCTATGGCATGCTGGCAAACAAAGCCAGTCATTGGGCAACACAAGCAAAATATAGTTTAATCACTGAGAGAATTTCCGGAGCCTTGGTACTAACAGCAGGAATATTAATCGCAGTTGTTTAGCTGAGTTGAAAAATCAAATAAGACTAATTATTACAAAGATATATAAACTCGCTGCAATAAAATAATCCCTCTCCTTTTCACATTAGAGTTTGCAATGCAACTTCGTTAACGCCATGCCTTACTCAAAACGATTAACATTGCTAAGTCACTGACGACTCAATTACAAGCGGATTGGCGCTGGATATTGTTGGCGCTTTCGCCATCACAGCAATAAACAAATCCGATTGCAAGAATCTATCCAACCATGCAATCAAATGCTGGTATCGGCTGGAGTAAAACCAATCGGCATCCACCAGCGCACATTGGCGTACAAACGGCAAAATCGCCAGATCGGCCATACTCAGCTGCTCGCTGCTTAAATATTGGTGTTGTTGCAGGCGGCTATCTAATATCAGCAGGAATACTTCGGCTCTTTCTCTATACGTTGTTGCGCTGTATTCTGGGAAACGCTCAGCGTACTTATATCGATCCAGATCGTACTTAAACCTGCTGTCATTTTGACTGATCAAGTTTAGTACTTCGCTTGGCAATGTACCGTCGGGCATCAACCATAATGTAGTGTCGTGTTGTTGATGTTGTGCCATTGCCCAACACATGATGTCCAGACTTTGATCTATCACTCGTCCATCCGTCAATACCAACACAGGCACAGTGCCTTTAGGGGAATGATCAAGCATCGCTTGTGGTTTGTTACGCAAACTGACTTCTTGTATGTCAACGTCGACGCCGCTGAGCTTGATCGCTAGTCGGGCACGCATGGCGTAAGGGCAGCGGCGAAAACTGTATAACAAAGGTTTGACGGTGACGCTCATGAGGACTTGGTTTGATTGCTAACTATAATGATAGCGTGACTATTTTGTGATTACGACAAATGTGGAACCAACGAGCTTAGCCCTGCATTTGATCCTAGACGTGCAGGAATAAATCTACAATCCCAACTCCTGCCAGATCAAATCCACCCTCGCCTTCACTTCGGTCGACATCTGTATCGTAGTGCCCCACTCCCGGCTGGTTTCGCCCGGCCATTTATTAGTGGCATCCAATCCCATTTTGCTACCAAGCCCGCTGACGGGTGAGGCAAAATCAAGATAATCGATCGGCGTGTTATCGACCAGAGTCGTATCGCGCAGTGGATCAACCCTGGTCGTAATCGCCCAGATTACTTCTTTCCAGTCGCGGATATTCACATCTTCATCCACCACAATGATGAATTTGGTGTACATAAACTGGCGCAGAAAACTCCAGACGCCAAACATGACTCGTTTGGCATGGCCTGCATAGGCTTTTTTGATTTGTACTACGGCCATTCGATAACTACAGCCCTCTGGCGGCAGGTAGAAATCAGTGATTTCACTAAACTGTTTTTGCAGCAGAGGTATAAACACCTCATTAAGTGCCACGCCGAGAACCGCAGGCTCATCTGGCGGTTTACCAGTATAGGTTGAGTGATAAATAGGATCACGGCGCATTGTGATGCGATCTATCGTAAAGACGGGAAAACTGTCTTGCTCATTATAGTAACCAGTGTGATCGCCGTAAGGGCCTTCGAGCGCGTGCTCATAGCCAGTCGGATGCGACTCATCTGGGTAAATATGCCCTTCCAGCACAATCTCGGCACTGGCAGGTACACGCAACTCACTGCCGATCGCTTTAACCAGCTCGGTACGGCTGCCACGCAACAGTCCTGCGAATTGGTACTCGGACAAGCTATCAGGCACTGGAGTGACTGCGCCAAGTATGGTCGCCGGATCAGCGCCGAGTGCAACAGCAATCGGATAAGGCTGACCTTTATTGACGATGCCGTGCTCACGAAAATCCAGAGCGCCACCACGATGCGCAAGCCAGCGCATGATGACTTTGTTGCGACCTAAAACCTGCTGTCTATATATACCCAGATTTTGGCGCTTCTTATAGGGGCCTTTGGTAATCACCAGACCCCAGGTAATTAAAGGAGCGACATCGCCAGGCCAGCAATGCTGGATCGGCAGTTTCGCCAGATCGACATCGTTACCCTCCCAAACTATCTCCTGGCATTTGGCCCCGCGTACTTCTTTAGGCGCCATATCCCATACCGCTTTCACCAGCGACCCGAGACCCAGAATATCTTTAAATCCTTTCGGAGGCTCTGGCTCTTTCAGCGATGAGAGAACGTGGCCGATTTTGCGTAACTCACTAATACTATCTGCGCCCATTCCCATCGCGACACGATGCGGTGTGCCGAATAAATTACCCAGCACTGGGATGCTATGTCCTTTTGGCTTGGTAAATAGAAGCGCAGGACCTTCTGCGCGCAAGGTGCGGTCGCAGATTTCTGTCATCTCCAAATACGGTGAAACAGGCGTAACTATTTGTTTTAATTCATTTTGTTGTTGAAGCTGAGCAATAAAATCTCTCAAATCCGAATATTTCATGTTTTTTAGCTTTTTATGAGTTTGAACTAAGTAAAGTAAAGAAGTTGGCTAAGTGCTTGATTTGACAACGATTCGCCGCAATGCAGCATGAATTTTAAGATTTAAAAGTAATAACGATTAACTTCTATAGTATTGACTTGATATAAAACCGACCCTACAATTCGCCCAACTTGATGAAGAGGCTATAAATTAATCGCACTCAGTTGCTATCTAACTAAGATGGTAGCGCCAAACGGTAACATCATTCACGGGGATCGGGCCCCACATACAACATTGTAAGGATTGTTTTCAAAAGGCGTCTGCCTTGACCCGAAAAAAGTTGTTTGTCATTGGAGAGACTGCGAGTCGCCCATATATGTATATATAACTGACAAATAATTCCGGCGTCTTCCGATCGCGCCTGCGACGAAGACGATGTTTCTGATTCGTAGCTAGTCCGCTATACAGCACACCAGCAGTAACGCTGATTAGCAAGTACATAGTCTACGAAGGTTCAGGAGGTAATATGATTCAAAGTTTTAACCTAGCAGCACAAAAAAGTAATTTGCAAAATAGTACTTTATTTAGCGGCAAGATGACCGCTACAGCAATACTCACCGCATTGCGCGATGCACGCAATGGCTTCATCACAACGATGCACCACCTTTTGATGATATTTGGCGTAAGCGCGATTGTTGTGCTTGGTCTGATGTTTATCAAACCAGATCTAGTTGAAAAATTCAAATCCCTTTCTCCTTTTACAATCGCTAAACAGGATGTCGAAGAAGAAGCTGCACAAGCACCGAGCTTGGCGATGCTGATGGCAACTCCACTGCAAGTAGCACAATCTGACCAAGCGCCTGTTACCGTAACTGAACTAACTGAAGAAGATAGCAAAATGCTTGGCACGCAACGCCAGCAGCAATGGGTAACAAACTGGCTGGCTAAACGCTATCGTATTGCCAGCGATGCGACCAATATGCTGGTTTCTGCCAGTTACTTGACAGCGAAAGAGATCAAACTCGACCCTTTGTTAATCTTGTCCGTGATGGCGATTGAGTCCGGCTTGAATCCTTTTGCCGAAAGCCCGGTTGGTGCGCAAGGTTTGATGCAAGTCATGTCCAAAGTACATCATGAGAAGTTTCAGGAAATGGGCGGTATTAAAGCCGCGCTTAATCCGGTTGCCAACATCAAAGTCGGTGCCCTGATCTTAAAAGATTACGTCTCACGTGGTGGCTCGGTTGAAGCAGGTTTAAAACTGTATGTTGGTGCAGCTGCGTTTGAAAATGATGCTGGTTATGGTTCGCGCGTTTTGGCCGAATATCGCCGCTTAAAAGATGTTGCTAACGGCAAAAATATTCCTACTTTTAATGCACCGGTACCAATTCCAGTAACACCGCCAGCACGTCAGATAGAAAATATCGCGACTAAAGTTGATGCTGCTACAGAGACTAAAGCTGCCGAGCAAAAGCCAGCGCATCCGGAGCAAATAGCAAAGCTGTAATAATGTAGTTGAAAACTTCATCAAGTCGTAAAAAAGCCACCCCCACTATAAAAGTCAGGTGGCTTTTTTACGCGTCAAAGCCAAAATCGTAGTCCTTTGCTACATCCAGAGCTAGCTCGCGGAAATCATGCATTAACTCTGAACGTTTGCCGCCACTTGGGTATGCCAGGACATACTGGTGACGAATATCGCTGGCAAACGGCCGCACGATCACACCGTTAGAGCGCCAGACCTTAGCACCAAAAGGTTCAACAATCGAGATACCCAAACCATTCGCAACCATCGCATAACGTGTATGCGATGTTTGTGTCTTAACTCTATGGCGCGGACGAGTACCGGTTTCATCAAGACGAATCTTTTCCAGCTCATAACTTTGCGAAATAATGGGTAAGAAACCGATGATATTTTCCCCATCCAAGTCCATGGGATCAATCATCTCTTTATCCGCCAGGCGATGCCCTTCGGGCAAGCCGCACATGACACTGACTTCTTTAATGGTTTCTTGTTCCATGCCGGCGAGTGGCGGAAACGCCATGCATATAGCGATATCCACTTTAAGATTTTGCAATCGCATTAAAATCTCTGGCGTGTTGCAGCTATCTACAGTCACGGGCACATCGGGATGATGTTTAAAAAATTGACGCAAAATCAGCGGCAAAATCGTGGTGGACAAGACAGGCAGACAAGCGATCGTAATGCCTTCTGGCGCTTCATTTCGAATATTGCTGGCAACCTGAGTCAAGCGCTCTAGCCCCAAAAAATTCTCTTCCACTGCGCTATAAAACCGCACACCAGCCAAAGTAGGCTCTAAACGTCCTTTGTCGCGGTTAAACAACCTAAACCCGAGAGCACTCTCTAAATCAGCAATAAGACGGCTAATGGCTGGCTGAGTAATATTCATTTTCCGAGCGGCGCCAACACTGGTTCCAGCGATCATCAAACACCGGAACGCCTCAATTTGCCTAAATTGAATCATAGAGTTTCTTATCCCACATCGAAAAACAAACAGGAAAAAAATATACTCCCATGATGTATTATTTAATAGTCCATATAAATTCTGGACGATAACGAGTATTTTTAAATAATTATTGGGAGTATCTGTTTTTTATCTTAAAAATCAAGATCAACATAGCTTTGTTAGAGTTTTATCTAAGTACTCAACTTTCTGGATAAAACAATATAACTAGACGCTTGCCACATAACGAATTCACATTAAGTATGCGAATTTGTGAGTGGACATGATATGGCAATATTGTGATAATTTGTTACACCTTGTTAAAATTAGTTCACAAAGACAACCAAATAGTCTTAGTAAATTACTTTTAACATCGTCGTAAGCTGCTCTGCCATTCAAAATCCACGGCCAATATAATGGCTTGTTGGTCAGTCCAGCCGTAAGCATTACAGCATCAAAGTAATACCCACAAGGTGAAACATCGACGCGCTTCCATCTCCCATAAGTAGATCGAGTTGCGTTGACTAATTATTTTTATCATCGTCATCAACAGAGTCCGACCAAAATCTGGCGCGGACTTTATTCGGCTAAAGAGCTTGATGACATAGTAAAGACACTATTTGTCTGTTGTTTAACAACATGAGGGAGAATATGCTTGCCGTAGGAACTGTCAAATTGAATGGGATGGATGAAAAATTCAACCAGCACACGGGGATGATGCAATCCAAGGTGAAGCACCACTATGCGGGTGACATCGAAGCCGAGTCTTGTTTTGAATGTCTTAGTTTTTCCGCCAACGCCAATTCCGGAAATTTTGTCGGACTAGAATATCTGACGGGTCGCATTGGCAATCGCCGGGGCGGATTTATTCTGCAACACGTAGGATCAATCAAATCGGGTAAATCTGAAAGCACATTAAATGTGTTAACCGGCTCAGGCACAGGAGAACTGGCTGGCATCAAGGGTTACGGACGTTGTACCTGGAGCGATATTGGTGGTCAGGTGTCCCAGGTTTTACTTGAATATCATTTTGACTAGACATCAACGCTAGAGTCAATAAATCAAACTAACGATTTCGGTGAGAAGTAGTCGAAGAGCTACTCGACTTCTTAAGCGATTAACTTCATCTCTGTTATAAGTCCTATCGTTAGGCCGATCTTTAGCCCTGCAAATAGTGCGAGATTCTCTTCACTGCTTCTTTTAAATTATCCATCGAAGTCGCATAAGAAATCCGCACATAACGCCGTGCGCCGGATGCACCAAAATCCAAGCCCGGCACAATCACCACACCTGCCTCTTGCAACAAAGACCGTGTAAATTCGTCCGCGTCGTCTGAGAAGCGCGAACAATCTGCATACACATAAAAAGCGCCGTCTGGCATCACTGGCACATCAAAACCTAAAGCGATCAGCGCAGGCACGATGTAATCGCGACGACGTTTAAACTCCGCTTTACGTTCTTCATAAATTGCCAGAGCCTCGGACGAAAAACAGGCAATCGCCGCATGTTGCGCGACCGACGAGGCGCAAATGAATAGATTCTGTGCCAATTTTTCGAACTGAGGCACGATTCGCTCTGGCACCACCAGCCAACCCAAGCGCCAACCGGTCATGTTGAAATACTTACTAAAGCTATTGATAATCACCACATCATCATCCAGCGACAACGCCGAAACAGGCGCAGCGTCATAGGATAAACCTTGGTAAATCTCATCCACAATCGTAAAACCGCCATGACTTTTGACCGTGGCAATAATCTTTGCCAGCTCATCAACAGCAATCGAGGTGCCAGTTGGATTAGAGGGCGATGCGAGTAATACGCCTTTAGTCGCATCGCCCCAATGCTGACCTACCATCTGATCAGACAACTGAAAACGCTCGGCTGGCCCGCTCTCGACCAATACCGCCTTGCCTTCAAACGCAGCGACAAAATGCCGATTGCATGGGTAACAAGGATCTGGCATCAAAACTTCTGCCCCGGGTTCCACCAATGCAGCGCATGCCAGTAACAATGCAGCCGAAGCACCTGCGGTAACAATGATACGACTGGCCGGAATCGTCAGACCATAAGTACGTAAATAATGCTGGGCGATCGCCTCACGTAAGGCAGGCACGCCCAGTGCTGAAGTGTATTGCAAACGACCGTCGGCCATCGCTTTGCTAGCAGCATCAATCACTACTTGCGGCGCAGTAAAGTCCGGCTCACCTATTCCCATATGGATAATATGCCGCCCCTGCGCCTCCAGATCTGCCGCCATTTTGGCTAGCTCCATGACATGAAAAGGCGCGATATTATTTAAACGGGTGGCGAGATTGTGGTCCATAGAAGGCTCAATAAAAATCAATTTCAAATCAATTGCGGAGATAGTACGGCTAAAAAAAACCGCCTTACTTCAGAACAGAAATAAGACGGCTTTCGTAAAATCATGTTGATTGCTACTTTCGGGTAAAAACCTAACTCAGATTTACTTCCCTGCGCTGATCTCAGTAGCTCGCAATCTGGCAGCCAATTTATCCAACACGCCATTCACATATTTATGGCCATCCAAACCGCCAAATGACTTGGTCAGTTCTACCGCCTCATTGATGACGACGCGATAGGGGATTTCTATATGATGCTTTAATTCGTAAGCACCGATCAGCAAGGCGGCATGTTCAATTGGCGACAATTCAGCAATGGTGCGATCAATTAAGGGAGCGATCTCTTCGCGCAATTGGATCGATTGTTTGATTGCGCCATGCAAGAGCGCGTCAAAATGCTCACGATCCGCTTTGTCAAAGCCATGCGCCTGACGGATATGGGCATCAATCACGCCAGAATCTTCATTGTTCAATAACCATTGATACAATCCTTGCAAAGCGAATTCGCGAGCGCGATGTCTTGGCGAACGGCTTTTACTCGGGTTGGCGTGGATTTGTTTGCTTGTCATATTTTTCTCTTGCAAATGTATTTTGATTGCGCTCTGTTTGATTTTTTACGCAATTTATTTTAACTCTGTACTATGAATATTGGTCACTCAATCATCAAGCATCAAAATCAGCATCTTCTGTAGCTTCTGCCAATTCTTCCAATGCCAGCGTCAAGTTGGCCATTTCAACTGCGACGCGGGCAGCGTCAGTGCCCTTTTCTATCATGCGCGCTTCTGCTTGGTCATCGTTTTCCGTCGTCAAAATCGCATTCGCAATCGGAATGCCGCTATCCAGACCAACACGCGTAATCCCTGCACCAGATTCATTCGACACCAGTTCAAAATGATAAGTCTCACCGCGGATCACTGCGCCTAGCGCGATTAAAGCATCAAACTGATGAGTTTCAGTCAATTTAAGCAAAGCCAGCGGTACTTCTAAAGCACCCGGGACGGTGACATGCAAAATATCTTCATCCAAAACACCGAGACGGGATAATTCGGCCAGGCAAGAAGACAGCAAACCATTGCCAACTTTTTCGTTAAAGCGCGCTTGCACGATACCAATGCGCACGCCAGCGCCATCCAGATTTGAGTCGTAATGTCCAACAGTCATGATGTTTCCTTTTTGCGCCTTGGCGCTGCAATAAATAAAGTAAAGAATGGATTTCAACAAGAATAGGTTATTTTCTCCTACTCAAATAATTTTCTTCAAACAGGTTTGTCCATATAACCAACTACTTCCAGATCAAAACCTATCATTGACGGCATTTTTCTTGGATTGGCGAGTAACTTCATACGGCTGACACCGACATCCTTCAATATCTGCGCGCCGATACCGTAGGTCCGCAAATCCATGCTGGCAGCGCGTCCTTGCGGTTTAGTTTTAGGTGTCGTCAATGCTTTGAATTGATCAAACATCTGCTCGGCTGTTTCTTCGCAATTCAACAATACCAGCACACCGCATGGTGAGGCCTGTACCGCCGCCATTGCACTGGCTACATTCCAGGAATGCGTCGTGATTTTGCTCTCTAACAGATCAAGAATCGAGACTGGTTGATGCACGCGCACCAAGGCGACCTCTTCCGATTTAATCTCGCCATGTACCAAGGCTAAATGGGCAGAGCCACTTGGTTTGTCGCGATAGACGATGGCGTTAAACGTGCCATGCACTGTTTGCATTTCGCGCTCGGCTACACGTTCGACGATACTTTCGTTCTGACTACGATAATGGATCAGGTCAGCAATCGTGCCAATTTTTAAACCATGTTCTTTGGCGAATTCCATCAAGTCCGGCAGACGCGCCATAGTGCCGTCGTCTTTCATGATTTCGCAAATGACGGCAGCTGGCGTCAAGCCTGCTAAATCCGCCAGATCGCAACCGGCTTCAGTATGACCAGCACGCATTAAAACGCCGCCTTTTTGCGCCTTGAGCGGGAAAATATGACCCGGCTGCACTATGTCGTTCGCGGTCATTTTTTTATCGACGGCTACTTGTATTGTACGCGCACGGTCTGCAGCAGAAATCCCCGTGGTGACACCCTCGGCGGCTTCGATAGAGACAGTAAAGTTAGTACCGTAAGCGGTACCGTTACGGCTGGACATCATCGCCAGGTTCAACTCATCACAGCGTTCTTCTGTCAGTGTGAGACAGATTAAACCGCGACCAAATTTGGCCATAAAATTAATCGCCTCTGGCGTCACAAACTCTGCTGCCATCAACAAATCGCCTTCATTCTCACGATCTTCTTCATCAACCAAAATGACCATACGACCAGCGCGCAATTCGGCAACAATTTCTAAGGTATTCGACATGTTCATGGGGGGAGTCCTGGAGTTTTTGTGTTGTGCTTCAGTTGGAATTGCTAGTACTTCGTGCGCTTAGACTTAAATACAAGGCCGCACAAATAAAAAAAGCCGCTAAAAAGCGGCAATTTTTTCTCAAAACCAGACTGCTTTAGTAGGCCGCATTATACAACTTAGTCAGACTGACGCAAAATCAGGAGCAACTTCGATATACAAGGTGTAGACATAGTGCGTAGGGAGTTACATAAAAATCAGACCTAAATGCCGCCTTCCCCAAATGCTCTCGTAAGATTTTGGACAATCTGATTAAAAATCTACTCGCAATATAAATATACTCCCATGAGGTATATTTAAACTGTCCATATAACTGCTGGACAGTTGACCAATTTCCAAAAAAATAATGGGGAGTATATTAAATTTCACTCTAACCAAGTTCTAAATAAGTTCTGAATAAGTTCTAAATAAGCCATTACCAAACGTCAACTGGTTCCAAACAAAATTAAAACAAAATGCAGAAACCTGGATTCCACTTCCAGTCTCTGCATTCATGCGATCTACTCATTGATCACAAATGACTATCCTGGTCCGTCACCATCGCCGTGTCCACGGGTTTCTACCGGCACCGCACCACCATTTTTACCTTCGAAGAAGAAAGGCTTTCTGGCTTTAGCCGTACCACCCACCTCGTTCATCGTGTTGACATCGTACAAACGACCGTTCAGCATGACGTTAGCAATTTTGTCGGAGTTTTGGATGTTCGCCAAAATGTCGCCGTTGATGATAACCAGATCGGCCAGTTTGCCGGTCTCTAATGACCCGACATCTTTTTCCATACCAAGATATTTAGCACCGTTTAGCGTTGCGACACGGATCGCTTCTAACGATGTCATACCACCGCGACCGAGTGTCCACATTTCCCAATGGGCGCCCAAACCTTCACGCTGACCGTGTGCGCCTAGATTGACCGGGACGCCGGCGCGCTGCAATTCGGTTGCTGTGCGGGCGATGTTGAAGACGTTGTAATCTTCTTCCGGTGCAGTCTCTACCCGGACACTACGCGCTTGCAACACCGTGGCTGGTACATAACGCGACAAAATCGGATGACGCCATACATCCGTGTGTGCATACCAGTAATGCTCGCCATCCAGTCCGCCATAACCAACGATCAGGGTCGGTGTGTAGCCTACTTTAGTTTGCGACCATAATTGTTTTACGTCGTCATAGGCATTGGCAACCGGGATCGCATGTTCGATGCCTGTATGCCCATCAACGACCATGGTCATATTATGCTCAAACAGTGAACCGCCTTCTGGCACCACCATCATGCCAGTCTCACGCGCCGCTTCCAAAATTTGCTGACGCTGATCACGACGTGGCTGGTTATAACTCTTGACTGAGATGGCGCCGCCCGCTTTCAGGCGTTTTAAATGCGTGAGTGCGTCATCCAGATTATTCACGATGGCGCTCATATTGGCCTTAGCGCCGTACAAAATCGTACCGGTAGAAAAAATCCGCGGTCCCACCACTTTGCCCGCACGCTGCAGTTCGCTCTGACTAAAAATCTCAGCCGTGTCGTTGGATGGATCATGGATAGTCGTCACACCAAAGGCAAGTGAGGCATAGTTGATCCAGCTTTGCTGTGGAATGATTTCATCCTCACCCATACCGCCGTGCCAATGCACATCTACAATGCCAGGAATAATCGTTTTGCCAGCAGCGTCGATTTGCATAGCACCAGCCGGGATTGCAATGTCTGCAGCCTTACCAATGGCGACGATGCGATTGTCTTTAATCACAATGCGTCCATTCTCGATGACTTCATCCCCCTTCATGGTCACAATACGCGCACCAGAAATTACCTTGGTGCCGACGGGCTTATTCGCGGCTTCCTGGAAACCAATTTTCAACCCCGCCTCGGTTGGCTTAGCGATTTCTTTAGGCGAGCCGGGTAAAAACGTGAAGGCATTTTTTAACTCGCTACTAAATAACTCATCACCCAGCGAGAAAAAAATCTTGCTGCTATCACCCGACCAATGCGTATAGTCACCAGCGTTGACGTCCAGCTGTTTAACCGGCAAAGCATCCATCTTTGACCCCACGGTCACAGGCTTACCCGCAACCGGCAGTGGCGTCACATAGGTATGAAATCGCTCGGTAAACGCCAGCCAATTACCATCCGGCGACAAGGCAAAATCGCTGACAAATTCACCTTTAGCAACGGCTTGCTCTTCCCCTTTGTTTAAATCAATACGGACGAGCGATGTCGTCCAATCCACTTCACCGGCACGCTGCATGCGCGACACATACAGCTGATCATTGTCTTTACCAAACTGTGGTGCACTGCCGTCATCAGTGACTAAGCGCGGAGTGGCTTTACCATCTGCACTCGTCACAAAAATACCGGTATCCAAACCAAACCAGGGTGTCGTCAAATAACCGCCATGCATTTTTTCAAAAGCGACTTGTTTGCCGTCGGGAGAAAATTGAGGATTCACGTATTTACCCGGACTCTTGGTGATAATCGTTTCTGATCCGCCACGCACATCAATGGTGCGCACCGAACCCAGTTTTTCATCATCCCAGGTGGTGAATACGATGCTGCGACCATCACGAGAAAATCGTGGGAAAAATTCAAAATGGTCTTGTTGTTTGGTCAAACGCTGCGGCGTGCCATTTGGCAGATCGCGTACATACAATTGCCCTAAAGCCGAGTACACCACTTTATTACCTTGTGGCGAAACATTGACCCAGCGCAGTTGATGCACATCAAATTTATCTGGCGCGACGGGCGTTTCAAAACGGACGGCGGCACGGATTTCTCTGGTGTCTTTGACGTGAAAAGCGATTTCTTTTGCGGTATGCGCAAATGGATCAACACGCCAGATTTTACCTTTGGCCCACAGCACCATTTGTTTGCTGCCCGGAAGCCAACTCATCGATGGATACACGCCATGCACAGCCCAGGTTTCTTGCATATCGCGCTCTAAGTCACTCCATGCAACTTTCTCTTCACCGGTCTCTAAGTCTTTCAAAAATAAAGTGCTTTGGTTGCGCACGCGACGCACAAACGCCAAGTATTTACCATCAGGCGAAGGCGTTGGACGTACCGCACCGCCAGCGCCGCTGACAAATGCTTTGGTCTTACCGTCTTTTAAATCTTTACGGAAAATCTGATAAATCTGGGCATTCCCATTTTTATTGTATTCAAATGAATTTCCCGGTGTCGTGTCCTGTGAGTAGTAAACATAACGACCATCAGGAGAAAAAGCAGGCTCGCCCAAATCTTTTTGCCAATTTGGTTTCTCATTCAACTGCACACCAGCGCCACCGCCAATGGAATACAACCAGATCTCGCCAGACCCCAACGAGCGCGTACCAGTAAAGTGCTTACGGGCAGCAATATACTGACCATTCGGATGCCAGACAGGATTATTCAATAAGCGGAAATCTTCTTTGGTCAAGGCGTGTGCGTTGCTGCCATCCACATCCATCACCCAAATATTATCGCCACCACCGGCATCTGACATGTAGGTTAATTGCTTACCATCTGGCGAAAAGCGCGCCTGCATTTCCCACGCGATACTATGTGTCAGTGCTTTAGCCTCGCCACCTTCAACTGGCATCAAATACAAATCGCCCAGCAAATCAAACACAATTTGCTTACCGTCAGGGCTGACGTCAACACTCATCCAGGTACCGGTTTTGGTATCGATAGTCACCGTGCTCGCCACACCTGGCGGCGCATTCACGTCCCATTTTTTCTTGGCATCAGCGGCGTCTTTGGGGGTTTCTGCACTGATGGCGACGGTACTACACAAGCTTAGTAGTAAGGCGCACCAATGTGCTTTTGTGATGAATTGCATCTTGTCTCCAGTGGGTATTGAATCAGCAGGATCAGCGTTAGGAAAATTTGGATAGATTGAACCAACAGCACGGCGATTAAACTCAGCGATTGCTCAATGATTGTTCGGCGATTGAATTACGCTGCTCGTATTGTAAAAGAACATTGCCAGATTGAATTAAATTGTCCGATTTAATTATGTGTCAGCACAATCTCACATATTGATCGCCGTCACGTCATTGTTAAAAAGAGCTAAGGCGTCATTCCGGCATGGTTTTAGGCAGAACCCGGCGACGTTATTGCGCAAAACACCTGGCTTGGAAACGACAAACCGATTATCAGGATAACGACACAGGATGCTGGCTTAAAGCGCGCCGGAATGACATGAAAAAAACAATGAGACACCGATAAAAAAACTGGCGACATTCAATCTGCATATAAGTGAGATATCAATATACTCCCTATTATTTACAGGAAAATCACCCTATTGCCCATACTTTATATGGACGATCTAAATATACTTACCAGGTGTATATAAAAATTCAAACTAGGGAGTAGACGTACCGCAGATCAAAAACAAATCCAATCTAAAGAGATCGGTCAACACCCTTACTGCATTGCGCAGCATGGGTTTAGAACTCAATTTACTTCACTTACTTTACTCCGACACCAACACACCGTTATCTTGGTGTCGTCAATCCGATTAAAAAAACTAACGAACGAACTAATGAACAAACTCCCAGCAATATTCAAAATCTCTTCATCGACTGCGATATTGAACGCCTTTTACATTAAAAATGAACTAGGGTTTTGTCTTAACCAGCAATTCCATGAAGTAACTATTGTTGGTCCAAATTGGCTCTGTCTTCATTTGATAAGATATCGACGCCGCGCGCAAACGCTCTTCGAATGGCGTTATATCTGAGGAACGCAATGCTTTCAATGTGACGGTCACAACACCTTCGCGATCCGCTACTCCTGCCAAAATTACGCCACCCAACAGCTTGTCACTAAACATGCGTCGAACATCCAATGCGGCTTGCGATTCAAGCTGAGTTACTTGTTTTGATGAGTCCGCTGGCGCAGTAGCCAAAAGAACAGTATCCCGCAATGTTTTACGGCTCCACCACTTTGGTATGCTGATGTTTGCTGAGTCGTAAGAAAATATCGTAACAACCTCGTGACCACTAAATGTTGACTCAATCTTTAATCCTTCATAAAGATCGTCCCTTGCAATACGGATCTTAGCGTCACCCTCATAACTCTTGAGAAGGTCATACCGGCGTGCTGGCGCTCGCTGTGAAAAACTTACCCATCCATCCTCACATTTATAGTCTCTGTTAAATGTCCACTCACTATTTGCACTGGTAGGCATGCTTATCGGCAGTACGCCATCTCTTTCGGTTTTCCAAAAAAAATATAAGCCATGAAGAGTATCTCCTTTGATTTCAAGTTCACCAGAAGTAACATTGATCAAATTTAGCTTGAATAATTTACTGGCATCAACGAATGCAGGATCAATAAAAGCGACACCATTCCTATCAATAGAATGAATGCTAAATCTACCGTTTAAATCTGGACAATTTTGTTTTCCAGCGGCAAATCCTAAAGAGTAAATAGACAGCAAAAACAGTCCCAAAATAATCGGAAATCTCATAACCACCTCTTTCAATTTCCAACTAGATTAGATGTTTAAACCCAGATTTTCCATTAGACCGCTACCACTCCGTAGTTGAAACCGCCACCCAGATTACATCCAGTGCTGAGAGCAATAATACCACCACGATTTGAATACAAGCGCTACAGCAATAAGCCCTTACTGCATTGCGCAGTAAGGGCTTGGAACTCACTTCATCTCACTTCGCCTAACTTCGATGACTTCACTTACTTTAGTTAAACACCAACACCCCATTATCAACATCAACCTTAATCACATCCTTAGGTCCAAACTTACCTTGCAACAGCAACTTGGATAATGGATTTTCGATCTCTTGCTGAATCGCGCGTTTGAGTGGTCGTGCGCCGTACACCGGGTCGAAACCTGCTTCTGCGATTTTCTGCAATGCCGCTTCGCTGATGTGCAAGCCCATGTCCATTTGTGTCAGACGTTTTTCCAAATCATGTAACTGGATCTTAGCAATGGCGCCGATGTTTTTGGCATCAAGCGCGTGGAATACGACGATATCGTCAATCCGGTTAATAAACTCTGGGCGGAAATGCATTTTTACTTCGCCCATGACCGCCATTTTTATCACTGCCGGATCACTGCCTTCCATCGCCTGAATCTGATGCGAACCAAGGTTGGAGGTCATCACGATGACCGTGTTTTTAAAATCCACCGTGCGGCCTTGCCCATCGGTCAGACGACCGTCGTCCAGCACTTGCAGCAGCACATTAAAGACATCCTGATGCGCTTTCTCTACCTCGTCTAACAGAATCACGCTGTACGGCTTGCGACGTACTGCCTCGGTCAGATAACCGCCCTCTTCATAACCTACATAGCCAGGAGGCGCACCGATTAAACGCGAGACAGAATGCTTCTCCATAAATTCGCTCATGTCGATACGGATCAGCGAATCTTCTGTATCAAACATAAAGCCTGCGAGGGCTTTGCAAAGCTCGGTTTTACCAACGCCCGTCGGGCCCAAAAATAAGAAAGAACCGTAAGGCCGGTTGGGATCACCCAAGCCAGCGCGGGAGCGGCGGATGGCATCTGATACCGCGCCAATAGCCTCGTCCTGCCCGACCACACGCTTATGCAAAACCTCTTCCATTTGCAGCAACTTCTCGCGCTCGCCTTGCATCATGCGCGAGACTGGGATACCGGTCGCACGCGAGACAATCTCGGCAATTTCTTCCGCACCGACTTGGGTGCGCAGCAGCTTGTGCTTGCCTTGGTTACCCGCCTGAGTTGCGTCTGCTTGCTTAAGCTGCGCCTCTAGTTCTGGCATACGGCCATACTGCAACTCGGACATGGTTTGCCAGTCACCGCGACGTTTGGCATCTTCCATTTGCAGGCGGATTTTTTCTATCTCTTCTTTAATATGGGTGCTACCTTGGACAGTAGCTTTTTCTGACTTCCAGATTTCTTCCAGATCGGCGTATTCTAGCGAGAGTTTGGCGATTTCTTCTTCGATCAATACCATCCGCTTTTTAGAACCTTCGTCTTTCTCACGCTTGACTGCCTCGCGCTCGATCTTGAGTTGGATCAGACGACGATCCAGCTTATCCATGACCTCTGGTTTCGAGTCAATTTCGATCTTGATTTTAGCCGCCGCCTCATCAATCAAATCAATCGCTTTATCGGGTAAAAACCGATCAGTAATATACCGGTGCGACAATTCTGCCGCTGCGATAATCGCAGGGTCAGTGATGTCTACACCGTGATGGACTTCGTACTTTTCTTGCAGTCCACGCAGGATAGCAATTGTTGCCTCGACGCTAGGTTCATCAACGATAATTTTTTGGAAGCGGCGTTCCAGCGCCGCATCTTTCTCTATATATTTGCGATATTCGTCCAGCGTCGTGGCTCCGACGCAATGTAATTCGCCGCGTGCCAATGCAGGCTTAAGCATATTACCGGCATCCATAGCGCCCTCTGCCTTACCCGCGCCGACCATGGTGTGCAACTCGTCAATAAAGACGATGGTCTGACCTTCATCCATGGCGATTTCTTTGAGCACCGCTTTGAGACGTTCTTCAAACTCACCGCGGAATTTAGCGCCTGCCAGCAAGGCCGCCATGTCTAGCGACAACACCCGTTTAGACTTCAGACTGTCCGGCACTTCACCATTGACGATCCTTTGCGCCAGACCTTCCACAATGGCGGTCTTACCAACGCCAGGTTCACCGATCAATACCGGATTATTTTTACTGCGACGTTGCAAAATCTGGATAGCACGACGAATCTCGTCATCCCGACCGATCACAGGATCAAGCTTGCCCAGGCGGGCGCGCTCAGTCAGATCGAGCGTATATTTTTTCAAGGCTTCGCGCTGACCTTCGGCCTCTTGCGAATTGACCGTACCGCCACCACGTACTGCGGCAATCGCTGCTTCTAAGGATTTACGGGTAAGACCGTTTTCACGTGCCAGCTTGCCGGCTTCTGATTTGTCATCAGATAAAGCTAGCAAGACCATTTCGCTAGCAAGGAATTCATCACCCCGCTTCTGAGCCTCTTTATCCGCCAGATTAAGCAAGCCCATCAGCTCGCGGCCAATTTGTACTTGCCCGTCGGTACCAGACACCTTGGCTAAACGATCCAAGGCGCTTTTTAAAGCGTTGGTCAACGCAGGCACATTGACGCCAGAGCGCTGCAACAGCGAACGGCTACCGCCATCCTCCTGGTTGATCAGTGCCAGCAGCACATGCACTGGCTCAATATATTGGTTGTCATTACCCACCGCCTGACTTTGCGCGTCAGAGATGGCTTCTTGCAATTTGGTAGTTAGTTTGTCGAGTCGCACTGGATGCTCCCTAAGTAATCGTATGTCCGATAGATTAGGACTTTAGGGATGCATTTCAAGGCGTGATGTTGGAACAAGCTGCGGAAAGCTTGTTCTGTATCAAAGAAGTGAGGAATAAGTTAAGAAGATGAACTGCTTAGTGAGTGAAAGATTAGCCCGCGGGGAAGGAATGCTATTTTTTGTTTTGTGAATTTTGATTCCTACGAATGATGACCCAAGACATCAAAAACTCCGAAGACCGTCACTAAACACGCCATTCTCATCCACGAATTGATTGTATGCCGCAATAGCGTTCTGATTTTAAGCTAACCAAAGTTCAGCCTGTTTTAATTTAAGTTGATTAATCAGCGCGAATTCTAATGTGGCAGATAGATTAATATCCAAGTCCCTGACACCTCTGAGCAAATCACTATTGATACTCAGGTTTGTCGTTTTTTTGGGTGTATTTTGATCGTATAAGGCTGACATTGCCTACCCCATATTCAGTTGAAGATCAATATTTACACGTAATCATGCGGACGGTTTATAAGGATCAAGATGTGACATTAAATTGGTAAGCGTGATTTTGCAGGTGTGATGTTTTTGTCTATTTGGTTATACTTTGTATTTAATCATCATAACCAAATACAGCTCACATTCATGAACGTTGCATGAGGTACGAAGCAAGCATCCTTTTCTGATGCCGTCGGGTATTATCGCAAAATGAAAATTAAATCACGTTATCTACTATCTTAAAGGTAATCCACGGACCAAGAAAAAATTTCAGAACTTAGACTATGGGATTGGGTAAAAGCCATTTCGACCCTAATTTTAGTTGGGGTTATCGCCTACAAGATCTACATAACGCCAACATCTTTAAGTATCGACTTCCCAACACTTCTATCACTGCTACTAGCACTTTTTTCAGTGGCTCTGTCGGCATTGTTCTATTTTAAGGCAACAGATACAAGCAACGCGTTCTGCGACAACACATATAAATTCACACGTGATATCGCTCAGCTATTGGTAAAGATTGAGAGTGGATTTGGAGAGCGCTTGCGGCACCTTGATGAGGGTTACTCGTCGATGCGAAATTACCTGCAAAATGGTTCCTCGAATCAAACAGACAACGTCGAACGAACAAAGATGAAGTTGGAATCAGAAGAGCAGGAAGTTGAGAAAGTTGTAGCTGAGCGCAATGAAATTATTCAGCAATTGGTGGAACGCTCGCATCTCCAGCAAGAAGAAAAGGGGCAGATATTATCGCAGTTAAAGGCGAAAGAAGAAGAGCTAGCTCAATTCCAACACGAGATAGCGAAGCTCAACCGCCGCCTTGCGCTGGAGCGAGCGAGCCGAAGAGCAGCTCGCGACGATTTGCCAAGTATGGAGAGCGGCATTTCTGATTTCACTTTCAACAATGTGATCCGAAAAATGGGGCCCGATAGAGTTATCGCGCTCCCCAGTTCAATTATCCGTAAAAAATTCTCCGAAATCGCAGGCGAACTTCCTGGTGGTTACATCGAAGATTTAGAAAAGTATGGTTTTTTCGACGATGGACTAACTATTTCAGGGGCCAAATACCTTAAAACTCTTGCAGAGAAGTTCCGTGATCATGGATAGCAGGACGGTCGAGGGGGAATCGCGAATGACGATTTCACCATTTATTAATTTTCTGGTAGCTGCGATCCCGGCACCTCTGCGTTAGGTTACAAATGGTAAGTTGGTCCCAGATCACGATCCACCCAAGCGACGCAGCAGTCAATGTTCTTCGCGAAAGTTGGCGATGGCAGCTTGGAGATGCTTGGACGCCGCTCATGTTCTCTGCCATCGGCGACGTCTTTTTTGAAGTTTCGGCAGGAACGGTTTGGTGGCTGAGCACTGCGACAGGTGCATTAGAGCAAGTGGCAGAATCGCGTGAGCAGTTTGCGTCGTTGCTTGAAGGTGACGCAGTTGACGAATGGTTTCTGCCGTGTCTGGTGGAGGTGTTGTACGCACAAGGCAAACAACTCGGAGAAGATCAGTGCTACACCTATGCCATTCTGCCAATTTTTTCGGAAGGCAGCTTCAGCGCAGAGAACATGTACCCGGTGCTGGCGGCCGAGCATTTCTCCATGAGCGGCCATCTGCATGAGAGCATTCGAAAGCTCCCAGACGGTGCACAGGTTCAAGTGACTATCTCAGACTGAGCTTTGGGTACGAGTGCAGAATAAGCCTTTCATACGCTCATTCTCATTTTTTTAATTAACTCTCTGATCACACGGTTTTGCATCCGGTAAGAACCCAACAGCAATACACAGTGCCGTAACAAGACCAAGAGTAGGCAATAAAATATAAAATAATGTCAGAAACTCTGGTGCCGCAGGTGGAAAGACATCAACAATCTGACCAGTACGTTTATTCACCCAAGCGACCAGAGTGATGTCCTTCCCGTGACGCTCGTGGAATTCGTGCAACATTGGAATCGGGTGATCTGGAATAATCGTTTGAATTTCGGCTTGAGGAGAGTTCGAACTTTTCAATGTCAAATATAAACGCCAATAACTTCTTGCATGGCGATATGGGTCTTGGTCGGTAAAAACTGAAGAAACGAGTAGTACTGGACGCTTCTCTATATCCTGAAACTCGCTATTTCTCAGCTCATAAATAAGCAATGACCAAGCAAAGCAATGGAGTATCCCAGCCAAAAAAGCATAGCAGATAATCTTTCGGCGGAAATTTGATTTCATTCGTACAAACTTACCGAACAATTACCAGCAGCCGAAACGTAAGTGAAACTCATATTCAATTCCCTAAAAAAACCGCCCACCAGTTTTAAAATCCTCCGTCGCCTTCACCAGCGCACTCGCAATCCCGGGCTCCATCGCGGCGTGACCAGCATCGCCGATCACGTGGTAAGCCGCTTCTGGCCAAGCCTGATGCAAGCGGTAGGCTGAGATTGGTGGGCAAATGACGTCGTAGCGGCCTTGTACGATGACGGCTGGCAGGTGCTGGATTTTGCTGATTTTCTGGATCAACTGGTCTTCTTCCATGAAGGCTGCGTGCAGCATGTAATGCGCTTCTAAACGACCGATGCCGAGGCTAACCGCGTCTGACTCAAAGTCTTCAATCGCTTGCGGCTGCGGCTCCAGGAACAGGCAAGATCCTTCGTAGCGGCTCCAGTTGCGGGCGGCTTCCATGTAGATTGCCGGGTCGTCACAAAACAGGCGCTTTACGTAGGCTTGCAGCAGATCGTGGCGTTCTTCTGCGGGAATGGCGTCGGCAAAGCGCTGATGCACTTCGGGATAAAAATTGCCCATGCCGTTGACAAACCAATCGACTTCCGCCTTGGTGCACAAGAAGATGCCGCGCAGGATGAAACCGAGGCAGCGTTCCGGATGCGCTTCGCCATAGGCCAGAGCCAGTGTAGAACCCCATGATCCGCCGAAAACTAGCCACTCGGAGATGTCGAGCATGACGCGAATTTTTTCAATATCGTCGATCAGGAGCGGCGTCGTGTTATTGCGATATTCACCTAGCGGAGTCGATTTGCCAGCGCCGCGCTGATCGAACAGGACGATGCGGTAATGCGCCGGATCAAAAAATCGCCGGTGCGTAGGCGAGGTGCCGCCACCGGGTCCGCCATGCAAAAACAGCACTGGCTGCCCGTCAGGATTGCCACATTCTTCCCAATACAAGGTGTGCAAATCATCGACTTGCAACATGCCTGTCTTGTAGGGTTCAATCGGTGGAAATAGAGATAAGTTGGACATAAATACGCTCGATCAGGTTAAACAGCAAATAAATACTAGGGGACTGTATTTTTAATCGTCCAATGATTATTTGGACATAAAGGTATAAATTGGCACATACTCCCCTATAAATACTATATTTCAGGATAAATGAGTCAATCCACGCCAACTGGCAAATCCGGCGAAACACAACAAAATAGAACCAAACAAATGCAGGCTGGTGTGCAATAGGGCGACGGTATAATCGCCGCGCTGTAATAGCCCCATGGACTCTGCCGAGAAAGTGGAGAACGTCGTCAAGCCGCCCAAAAATCCGGTAATCACCAGCAAGCGCCATTCGGGCGACAGGTGCGGATTGGCAGAGAAAAACGCGACCGATAATCCGATGATGTAACTACCGCCGAGATTGGCAAGTAAGGTGCCGATGGGAAAGGATGGATGCGTGGCGTTAAGCCAGATGCCCAAGCCCCAGCGTAGCCAGGCACCAAGGGCAGCACCCAGACCGACTGCGAGAAAACTGAGGGTGTTCATCATTATGAGCAATCAAGGTTGGTGAGAGTTAAAGCAGGTGAATACAAAAGCGAGTGAGAATGAATGCAGGAGAGAAAATCACATACTCCCCATTATTTTTACTAAATATGCCTTATTGTCCAATGATTCTCTGGACGATTAAAATATACCCATTACCAGTATTAATTTAATGGCGCTAAATCTCTCTTACTTCCACTTATCCAGCGCCTTATCATCCGTCTCCCGCGCATCGACCCAGCGTGCGCCTTGCGGAGTTTGCTCTTTCTTCCAAAACGGTGCCTGCGTCTTCAGATAATCCATCACAAATTCGCAGGCGGCAAAGGCTTCGCCTCGGTGTGCCGATGCAACTGCTACCAACACAATCTGATCCAAAGGCTTGAGCGAACCGACCCGGTGGATCACCAAAGCGTCCAGCAAGTGCCAGCGCGCGTGGGCTTGCTGAACAATTTGCTCTAGGGCTTTTTCTGTCATGCCGGGATAATGCTCCAGCTCCATGGCATGAATATCCAAGCCGTCATTCAGATCGCGCACCAGACCAACAAAGCTGACGATGGCACCGATGGCAGGATTGCCTGAACGGAGTTTGGCCAGTTCGGTACTGACATCAAAATCGTCGGTTTGTACAAAGATAGGCATTGCGATCAACCGCCAGTCACAGGGGGGAAAAACGCGACCTCGCCACCGTCTTCGATCAAGGTATCGGCATCCGTCAACTGCTGGTCGTAGGCCATGCGCAAAGCACGCCCCTCAGCCAGAGCGTCGGCCCAAACATCACCGCGAGCGATTAACCAGTGACGGACATCGCCGATGGTTTTAACTTCTGCGGGTAAATTGACCGTCTCTTCCGAGGTATTAAGTGCTTCGCGGATGCTGGCAAAAAAACGTAATTGAATTTTCATAAAAAAGCTAAAACTGTTTAACTAACGGGATGACTAACGGGAGAAAAAATTAACGCTGAAAGCGACAGCGTTCATTGCATTATGAATTGCGCCACCGACCGTATCACGACATCAAACTGGCAAATGGGATAAAGCGTACTAAATCCCCTTTTGCAATCGCCTGCCCTGCCGCCACGTCGATCAAACCGTCGCCCCAAACGGTCGAGGTAAGTACGCCTGAGCTTTGGTTGGTAAACAGATCCAGCCCGTCTGACTGATTCAGTTTAACGCGTAAAAATTCGTTGCGGCGATCCGGTTTGGGCCAATCAAAATCGGCGCGCATCCTATACGATTGCGGCGCAATATTTGTTGCGATATCAGTCACGCCCTGCATCGCCAAAATAAACGGCCGCACAAATAATAAAAACGTGACGAAGCTGGAGACCGGATTGCCAGGCAAACCTAAGAAGAAGGCTGATTGGACTTCACCAAAAGCCAATGGCTTGCCGGGTTTGACCGCGATCTGCCACATATTGAGACGACCTTCTGCCTCGACTGCGGGCCTGATATGATCTTCTTCGCCGACAGAAACGCCGCCCGAGGTAATGATCAGATCATGCGTTTGTGCGGCCAGCCTTAGGGTGTCGCGGGTCGATTGCAAATTATCAGGCACGATGCCGTAATCGGTGATCTCGCAGCCCATGTTTTGCAACAGGCCGGTCAAGGTAAAGCGGTTGGAATTGTAGATCGCACCTGGCTTTAAGGCTTCGCCTGGCATTGCCAGTTCATCGCCAGTAAAAAATATCGCTACCCGGAGTTTGCGCACCACAGGCAAGGTTGCCAGACCGACCGAGGCAGCCAAGCCGAGTTCTTGCGCGCGCAGGCGAGTACCTGCTGGCAAAATCGTGGCGCCGGATTGAATGTCCTCGCCTTGCCGACGTATCCATTCACCTGGCTTAGGCGCATGCGCCACTGTCACGATGTCGCCATCCAGACTGCATTGCTCTTGCATGACAACGGCATCAGCACCGTCAGGTATCATCGCCCCTGTAAAAATTCTGGCTGTAGTCCCGGCAGCCAGCGCTTGTCCGATATGCCCTGCAGGAATACGTTGGGTCACGCGCAGTTGCGCAGTGCCGCTGACACAATCAGCTGCGCGCACGGCATATCCGTCCATTTGGGTATTGTCCATCGGCGGCACATGCAGCAAAGATCGTTGCGCTTGCGCCAGCACGCGACCATTGGCCTCTAGCGTGGAGACAATTTCAGTCTCGGTCAAAGGTCGCGCTGCACTCAATAAAAAATCAAGAGCTTGGGCGACGCTGAGCATCGGTTTTTTTTCAGTCATAGCCTTGTCGGTCATCGCGGAAATAGTTCGGAAAAGTGTTGAGTAATTTGCCCAACATTGTAGCCTTCCGCACCATTTGGCGCTGCATCATAGCGATGTGCAGCGCACAAACTGTGGCCGGTGAGTATCAAGGGCGCTTACGTGGCCATTACGTGGCCATTACGTGCCCATTAAGTACCCATTAAGTACCCATTAAGTGCTCATTACGTGCCGCTTATATGCTCCTTAAGTAAGCCTACGTTACGCCGCCTTACTGATAGCGATGGGCTGATCTTTATCCGCGATAATTGCTGTCACTTTGTTGCTGATGTTCACACTACGATTGATCGCACCAATCACCGCTTTAAAAGACGCTCTGACAATATTGCCATCCAGCGCAACACCGAACTGAGTCACACCCTGCTCTACCCGTAATTCCACATAACAGGCCGCTTGAGCGTCAGCACCCGAGGTAATTGCGTGCTCGTGATAGTCCATCAATTTGATGTCGATACCTATTGCATTTACAAAGGCATCAATCGGGCCATTGCCATGACCTTTCAAGGTTTTTTTCTTACCATGATCTGTGATGTCGACTTCAATCTGTACTGATTCGGCTTGTGCGGTGTCTTCGCTCATGCGATGACCAACATAAGCATACGGCGCCAACTGATCCAGATATTCTTTTTTGAAAACGGCATAGATATCACTGGCAACAATTTCTTTTCCGCTGGTGTCGGTTACTGCTTGTACGACGCGGCTAAATTCAATTTGCAAACGACGTGGCAAAGACAATCCGTAATCTTGCTCCAGCAAATAGGCAACGCCGCCCTTACCTGACTGACTGTTAACTCGGATCACCGCATCGTAGCTGCGACCCAAATCCGCAGGGTCAATCGGCAAATACGGCACTTCCCAAATCGCATCTGGTTTTTGTTGGGCAAAACCTTTTTTGATCGCATCCTGATGTGAGCCAGAGAAAGCAGTAAATACCAGATCACCGACATAAGGATGACGTGGATGCACCGGCAATTGATTACAGTCCTCTACGCATTGACGCACCATATCAATATCAGAAAAATCGAGGCCAGGATGCACGCCTTGGGTGTAAAGGTTCAATGCCAAAGTCACCAGATCAACATTGCCGGTACGCTCGCCATTACCAAACAAACAGCCTTCAACCCGATCTGCACCGGCCATCACAGCCAGCTCGGCCGAGGCGACTGCCGTGCCGCGATCATTGTGTGGATGCACACTGATGATGATGGAATCGCGACGTGCTAATTTGCGATGCATCCATTCGATCTGATCGGCATACACATTGGGCGTACTTGACTCAACAGTGGATGGCAAGTTAAAAATCATCTTGTTGTACGGCGTCGGTTGCCAGACCTCAGACACGGCATCACACACATTTTTAGAGAAATCGAGTTCAGTGAGGCTGAAAGATTCTGGCGAATATTCAAAACCCCATTTGGTCTCCGGATGTTGTGCGACCAGTTCTTTAACGAGCTTGGTGCCGTTGACGGCGATGGCTTTAATCTCTTCACGCGACATACCAAAAACGATACGGCGGAAGGCTGGTGCTATGGAATTATACAAATGCACAATCGCCTGCTTTGCGCCGATAACTGACTCCACAGTACGACGGATTAACTCATCACGTGACTGAGTCAATACGATGATCGTGACATCATCGGGAATACGATTTTCATCAATCAGCTTACGGACAAAATCAAAATCCGTTTGTGATGCGGATGGAAAGCCGACTTCAATTTCTTTCAAACCGATCTGCACCAGCATCTCGAAGAATCGTAATTTTTTCTCAGGACTCATCGGCTCGATCAAAGCCTGGTTACCATCGCGCAAATCTGTACTCATCCAAATCGGCGGATGGGTAATGACCTTGTCAGGCCAGGTACGGTTAGTCAATTGCACAGGTGGGAAAGCGCGGTACTTCGCTGCTGGATTAGTCAACATCATGATGAGTCCTATTTTGGTCAATGCGGGTGAATTTGGGTGAAGCAAAAATCTTGAATCGGGGAGAATCTAATGTGGCACCAGGCTACCTGACGGCCACGGAACACTAGGCCAGGTAACCGATCGGTAGTGGTAGCAGAGCTAGCGCACGCGCAAAGATCATCACAGCGATGACATCGCCAGAGATGAGCGTTACGAGTATGGACTTAAAGTGCATATGCCAGCTTTCTACAACGTCGGACTATTTTGTTTGGATTTGGTGCAGCAGCACCGAGGGATACAACAACAGCTAGGGAGAATTACTGAGCAACGCTTAGTAGTAGCGCAGCCAGTAGCAGCAGCGCTAGCAGAGTGCTGGCGCCGTGCGATAAAGCTAGTATAGAATGAGTTTTTGCGGAATACATGCCGCTAATGTAGGCGACGATGCGCGTGGCTGTCAATAGCGGACTACAACAATGTCGGAAATTACTTAATACTGGCCTTGTGTTTGAGCGGTGCCAATTTATAACTACCTACAAAGGCTCATGACAACAAACACACAGCTTATTGCCGTCAGGATCACGGAAATAGGCACCGTAGTAATTGGGATGATATTCAGGCCGCAAGCCAGGAGCACCTTCACAACGACCGCCAGACGCCAAAGCGACTTGATAAGCACGATCAACTGTAGCGCGGTCGGAAGCCAATAAAGCAGTCATCTGCCCATTACCCGGAGTAGCAACTTCACCATTAAAAGGTCGGCCGATTACCAACAGAGGACGAGCAGCAAGCGGAGACATCCAACCAGCCCAAGGTTTGTCGTGATCACAAAATTTTAATTGCAACGCCAGTACATCCATCAACGCAGAATAAAACGCCAATGCTTTTGGGAAGTCGGTGATGCCGATGGAGATGTGGGAAAACATGGTTTATGTTTTTTTCGGTTATGTGGGATAGATTCCGGTTTAGTTAATGATATTTTACAAGCGAGAGAATGTTCCGGGAACCGAAAAAAAACATAGCCAGAGTATTGGTTGATACCGTCGGTCTATTCAACCATTACAAACAACAGCGACGTATAGACGATGGGCGTACAAAACAGTCGATCTAAATCGGAACATGGAGGCAATTTTGCCAAGCAGCGATAGCGTCACGCGTACGCAAAAACAATCCAGGCGGATAAACAAGATTAATAATATTTTCCGACCTTATGATGAATGTTTGGTTAGCTGCAGTATTGGAAGATATCACGTAAGTCCTTGACTAAACTTTCTCGCTAATCGCCAATTTGGCCAGAAATCGTTTCATATGCGGGTCTGCACGCTCAAACGGAACTTCGTTAAACGGAAACCAACAAATGCCCTCAAATTCCCGTTCGTCAAATCTAATGTTTTGATGCCGGCTGGCACGAAGTACGTACCATAACGAGACATCTGTGTGTCCAGCAGTAAGCCCGACAGTCGCAGTTATAGTCACAAATAGAGGGGCCTCAATTGGATGCGACGCGACAAAACCTAGCTCCTCCTCTAATTCTCGACCAACCGTAACGCGAGGGTGTTCACCTTGTTCTACGTGGCCGCCAGGCGGTAGCCATAGCTTGGCGTTCCGATGGTCAACCAGCAGGACATACCCATCATCTATTACGACAAAATAAGACACCAGGTGCATTGGAGGTGTGGCCGGTTTTGTTACTCTGCATAATTCAACGCCGGAGTCTATCCATGTCAGGCAGCGAGAAATATCATCACGCTCCAAAGTGTCGAAAGGGGAAATAGACAAAATTTCGTCTCGGATTTGCTGGAGCATAGTCTTCGGTAATTTTTTCAATGAACGGGGCTTGATCGGACAAGTATTATGATCAGTTTTTTTGAACTATGCGTGATATTCTACTTTCACCTTAAGCACATCCATCAGAAAAACATGCTACAACTTCGTCCTAACTGCGAGCATTGCGATTGTGATTTACCTCCCGATTCCCAGCAGGCTCGTATCTGCACTTTTGAATGCACATTTTGTGCAAGCTGCGCAGATCAGGTGTACCAGAATATCTGCCCCAATTGCGGAGGCAATCTGGTCGCCAGACCAATCCGACCAGCGAATAAATTGACCACATATCCAGCCTCACAAGAACGTGTACACAGACCCGTTAGCTGATCGATGGCTTTATTGTAAGCTCTGGTCAAGACGACTTCCTATTCACTCCATGCACATCTATTTTCATGTCTAAAAATGTCCTCACCACTCGTCATTTAATAACCGCATTGATTGTTGTCTGTTTATGGGGAATGAATTTTGTCGTGATTAAGATTGGTTTGAAAGGGATTCCGCCATTTTTGATGGGCGCACTGCGTTTTATGCTGGTGGCCTTTCCTGCGATTTTATTTTTGCCACGACCTAAGGTGCCGTTTAAATTGCTGGTGGCCTATGCTTTGACCATTAGTCTTGGTCAGTTTGCTTTTTTGTTCTCGGCCATGGCGGTTGGCATGCCTGCTGGATTGGCCTCGCTGGTGCTACAGGCGCAGGCATTTTTTACGGTTGGTCTGTCTGCCATCGTGTTTGGCGACAAGCTGCGCGCCAGCAATTTGATTGGTATGTTGATCGCTAGTGCGGGGTTGATACTTCTTGGTAGCGCTAGTATTGCAAGTTCTGGCAGTCAGGTGAGTTTGTTGGGTTTTGTGCTGACGATCTGCGCTGCCTTCTCTTGGGCCAGCGGCAATGTGATCAATAAAAAAATTGGCCCGACCGCGGTATTAAGTCTGGTGTCGTGGAGTGCTTTGATCCCGATTATTCCCTTCGCCCTACTGTCGCTCATTTTTGAAGGTCCCGACGTGATTGCGCATAGCCTGAGCAATATGAGTCTGTCTTCTGCTTTGACGATCGTGTATCTGGCGCTGGCAGCAACGCTGATTGGCTACACCTTGTGGGGCCGCTTATTGTCTAGTCTGCCCACGCATATGGTGGCGCCGCTGACCTTAATGGTGCCTGTTATTGGTTTGACCGCCGCCTGGATTTTGCTTGGTGAGGCACTGCGGCCTTTACAAATTGTGGGGGCGCTGATCGTGATGTGTGGCTTGCTGATCAATGTGTTTGGCGCACGTTTGCTAGAGCGTACTCGCGTTTTGTTTGCGAGCTGAATCAGAATTTATCAACAAAAATCCAAATTTTGATCGTCCAATGATTCTGCGGCTCTCAGGCCAATATCGTTCCAGAGGCCGCATATATACTGGAGGATGCAAAAATTACCATAAAAAAATCCAGTGATATTGAATAATATCTCTGGATTTTTTATTGATCAAAACAGCAGGTTCTACAAACCTGTATGACCTGCGATATAGGCTTTCATTTTTTCAATATCGGTCGTCATTACCTCAAATCGCTGCGGCAAAGCCTCGATATTTTCGAACCCGGCTGGGCGCTCTGCATCGCGCCCTAATGCTTCTTTTATCGTCTCATTAAACTTGGCCGGCAAGGCGGTTTCTAATACGATCATCGGGATACCTGGCTCTATGCGTTCCAGGGCAACCTTGATGCCATCTGCGGTGTGTGTATCTACCGTGATGCCGTAATTTTTTTCTACCTGACGTATGGTAGTCAGGCGATCAGCATGAACGGATTTGCCTGACTCGAAACCGAAGCGCGCAATCTTTTTAAATTCATCACCATCACTGCCCGGATTGCCGGATAAATCGAACCCGCCTTGTGTTTCTACTTTATGGAATAAGGCTACCAAACGCGTACTATCGCCGTCTAATAGATCATGAATAAAGCGTTCAAAATTGGAGGCTTTGGAAATATCCATTGACGGGCTGGTAGTGTGCCAGGTTTCTGCCGATTTACGCACGCGGTATATGCCTGTACGGAAGAACTCATCAAGCACATCGTTTTCATTGGTTGCCACAACTAATTTGGCAATTGGCAAGCCCATCATACGGGCGATGTGACCGGCGCAGATATTGCCGAAATTACCCGACGGGACTGTGAACGATACCTTTTGATCATTACTGCTAGTGGCGCTCAAATAACCGCGGAAGTAATACACCACCTGCGCAACAACACGCGCCCAGTTGATGGAATTGACGGTACCGATTTTTTGACGGGCTTTGTATTCAAGATCGTTAGAAACTGCCTTAACCATGTCCTGGCAATCATCAAAAACACCTTCGACAGCGATGTTAAAAATATTTGGATCTTGCAGGCTGAACATTTGCGCAGTCTGAAAAGCACTCATTTTTTTATGCGGCGATAACATAAAAACCCGTATGCCTTTTTTGCCACGCATTGCGTATTCCGCCGCACTGCCAGTGTCACCAGAGGTCGCACCAAAAATATTTAACTCAGCCTCTTTTTTTGTCAGCGTGTATTCAAACAAATTGCCCAGCAATTGCATCGCCATGTCCTTAAAAGCCAGAGTCGGGCCATTTGATAAGGCTTGTAACAATAGTTTGCGACCATCCTTGTCTTCCAACATACGCAAAGGTGTGATCTGGCTGGCGTCTTCGCCGTCGCGGACATTGCGGTAAACATCAGCAGTATACGTTTTGTCGGTAATCGCTTTGAGATCATCCTCTGGAATATCAGTAGCAAATTTTTTGAGCACGGCAAATGCCAGATCAGCGTAAGACAACTCGCGCCAAGCATTGAGTTCATCGCTAGTAACTTGCGGATAGCTTTTAGGCAGATATAGACCGCCATCAGGAGCCAGACCGCCTAACAGGATTTCAGAAAAATGGGGGCTTGCGGCATGTCCGCGAGTTGAGGCGTATTGCATAAATAATTGATTTTAAGAGACTAAGTTGGAGGAATTTGAATGTAATTTGATGGATAGCTGAGAATGTCGCAGAAAATGTACCAAGAACGTGTGCTGAGAGCAATCAGCGAAACGCCTTTAAAATTTACCTGGACAAATATTCTCTCTATTATATCGTTCTTAACACTCAAAAACCTGCGCAAATTTGGCCAAAACGGCCATGTGATTGCTATTTATTCGGCATTATCGATCAGCAACAATCTTTCTGGATGTGAATATACGACAAAATTTTTCTGCCTGACGAATCCTATAAGGCACATCCCAGCCTGCTCAGCGAGCCTCACTGCCAATGCGGTTGGAGCAGAAATTGTGGCAAGAATGGCTATATTGGCACGTGCAGATTTTTGCACTAATTCATAACTGGCACGACTACTCATGATGGCAAAACCGGGTTGCCGGATTGATTTACCTTTGGAGTTGAGCTTGGCATCAATAGCTAACGCACCAACCAATTTATCCAGGGCATTGTGACGGCCCACATCTTCTCTTAGCAGTTGGATTGTCCCCGCCATGCCTACCCAGGCGGCAGCATGCATGGCACCGGTGATGGCATTGATGGGTTGCTTACTTTTTAGTGAGTCGAAAGCCTTCAGCAAAGCTTGCTTATCTAAACGAGTTTCCGGTTGAACATCGCCGTTGCTGGCAGACGCATTGCCAAGCATAACGGCAGGTACAAGGGTCGGTATATTAAGATCGAGCGCATTCAGACTTTCTAAACCACATACGCCGCAGCCAGTCTTGCCAATCAGGCTACGCCGTTTATCTTTAAGACGGACAAAGCATTCACTGGCGATGGTCATTCGCACTTCTACGCCAACAGTATTTGCCGATTGACCTACCGCGTCATTATTAATGCATTCGATATCGTAAATTTGACTGGCGTGATCAATAATTTGTTCGGCCAGGCTGAAACCGACAGCAAAGTCTTCCAGGTCCAAGGGTGTAGCCATCATCACCGCATGTGAGATGCCGTTGAAGACTAAGGCGATGGGGATTTCTTCTGCCAACTGGTCTGGCGTAGGTAACACCGGACTATCGTTCTGATTTGCGCTATGGCGTAAGACCAACATTTCGCGGTAGGCATGCTCAATTTCTTGGCTCATACTTTTATATCTAGTTTATTCCTGCAGCGCACAAGCCATACGACCTTTTTCGGTCAAAGAGCAGAGAGTACGGTCATCGATTTGCTGAACCTGAACCAAACCTGGGCCAGCTTGCGTACCTATGACCTCGTCACCTAAATAAGCGATACATCGTAATAAGCTACTTTGACGTACACGCAAACGCTTACTTAAACGCGCCAGTGACACTGGCTCGCTCTGTGCAGCTAACTCTAGCAATAAGGCTTCGATCAGATCAACAGAAACAGCGAGCGAAGCATCATTTACTTCATTACTCATCAAACGTGACTTACCGCATCCGATGCCATCTGCGGCTTGCTTACCGCCTTGCTCTCAGATGAATTTTGACTAGCTGTATGCGGCATCACTACCACGGGGATCGATTTAGAAGTCGGTGTCCGAGCGAAGTCCGCAAAACTAGATAACGGTATTAGATTATTAGTTTCGGGGAAATAGGCGGCAAGACAACCGCGTGGAATATTGTATTCCACGAGCATGAAACGTTTTGCCTGACGCTGAATTTTGTCGTCACACAAACTTTCCAGATCAACCCAATCACCGACTTTCATCCCTAATTCTGCGATGTCTTCTTTATTGATGAACAAAACTCTGCGCTCGCCAAACACACCCCGGTAACGATCGTTCATTCCATAGATTGTGGTGTTGTACTGATCATGTGAACGCATGGTACCCAGATTAAATACTGGGGAAGTACGACTTTGGCGGGCCTGATGTATTGGCAAATCCGTCGGCACCGGATGTGCGTAAAAGTTTGCTTTTTTATTCGCTGTAACCCAATTGCGCTCGGATGCAGTGTTACGCAAATGGAAGCCGCCAGGCACTTTTACCTTGCTATTGAAATCAGCAAAATCATCAAACACCTCAGCAATCTTGTCGCGAATCCGGTCGTAATCAGCTGCCAGCCACATCCAATCAGTTTTACTACGCCCCTTTAGCGTCGCTGCTGCCATACGCGCCACGATCATAGGTTCCGAGAGCAAGTTGCTTGAGGCCGGCGCATTAATCCCGGACGATAGATGCACCATACTCATCGAATCCTCAACACTAACTGCTTGCGGACCAGTCTCTTGTATATCAATCTCCGTACGGCCAAGACATGGCAAGATCAAGGCTTCACGCCCGCAAATCAAATGACTACGATTGAGCTTAGTCGCGACATGTACAGTCAAAGCACAATTTTGCAAAGCGCGATGCGTCAAGTCGGTATCAGGTGTAGCGGTGGCAAAATTACCGCCCATTGCGAAGAACACTTTATTTGATTCATCCAGCATCGCTTGTATTGCACCAACGGTGTCGTAGCCGTCTTCACGTGGCGGGGCAAAATCAAACACCTGCCCAAGGCGGTCTAAAAATGCTGGACTAGGTTTCTCATAAATTCCCATTGTGCGATCGCCTTGCACATTGCTATGACCACGCACAGGACAAGGACCGGCACCAGGTCGGCCAATATTGCCGCGAAGTAGCAACAGATTGACGATCATCTGTATTGTTGCGACAGAATGTTTATGCTGAGTGATACCCATACCCCAGCAAGCGATCACTTTACCTGCGCCGATATAAATATCAGCAGCACGCTGGATTTGTGCACGCTCTAAACCAGATTCACGCAACACAACATCCCAAGGCTCAGCCATGACATCGGCAGCAAAACTATCAAAATTAGCGGTGTGCTGGGCAATAAAATCAAGATCAATGATGCGCGCCTTACCAGCTTGCTGGGCCGCCAGATCAGCCTCCAGCACGCACTTGATCATGCCTTTAACCGTCGCTAAATCGCCACCAATTTTTACCTGAAAATAATCGGAAGAGATTGAGGTTGATTGATCTCCGATCATCTCCACCATATTTTGCGGGTTTTGGAATTTTTCTAAACCACGTTCACGCAAAGGATTAAAAGAGACGATTGATGCGCCACGTTTAGACGCCGCACGCAACTCACCGAGCATGCGCGGATGATTAGTGCCAGGATTTTGTCCAAAAATTAAAATCGCATCTGCCACTTCAAAATCTGACAACAGAACGGTACCTTTGCCGACACCAATTGCAGCCTTCATTGCAAAGCCCGAAGGCTCGTGGCACATGTTAGAGCAGTCAGGAAAATTATTAGTACCAAACTCGCGTACAAATAACTGGTACAAGAATGCAGCTTCGTTGCTGGTGCGGCCTGATGTATAAAAGATAGCATCGTTAGGTGATGCCAGCGCATTCAGGCGCTTAGCGATCAGATCAAATGCTTGTGCCCATTCGATTACCTGATATTTGTCCGTGGCACGATCGTATTGCATAGGTTGCGTTAAGCGTCCCTGCCCTTCCAACCAAAAATCGGTTTGTTCGCTTAGCCACTGCACCGTATGCTTGGAAATTAACTCTGGTGTAGCGCGGCGTGCTGTAGATTCTGCCGCGACTGCTTTTGCACCATTTTCACAAAATTCAAACGTCGATGTATGGTCTTGATCAGGCCATGCACAACCAGGGCAATCAAAGCCATCTGGCTGATTCGCCGACAATAAAGTACGCGCGCCTTTACCGGGAATACCTTGCTGGAAAATCTGCTCAGCAACACTTTTTAAGGCACCCCAGCCACCAGCGGGACGGTCATACACTTGAACTATTTTTTTGCTCATAATTGCGCTCTTCATTTTACTAACGGTTTGAACTTTGAAAACGTGGCTTTTTAAAACTTGGACTTTAAAAATTGGGACTTTAATACGGGCTTTGAGAACTTAAATTTTTCTACATCATCAATAAAATCGATGAGCGTAAGCATCCAAGTTTCGTAATATTTTCTAAGTCTACGCCAAAAAAAAGATCGCACTGAGGCGACCTTTTTTTGCTTACATCTATTATTTAAATAACAAAACAGCTTTTTGCAAAGTGATCCAAATACCGATTGCTAATGGGATACCTACTGCTGCCCAAGCAAACAATACGGTTGCCTGGCTAGTCGAACCGCCTTTTCCAACAACGCTACCATCGGTGGAGCTAGCGATAACACGATCATGTGCCAGCTTGCGTTCAGTCGCCAGTTCTTCATCTGTCATAAAAGTGCTGTCTTTAACAGGGCGCACTAATAAATTACAAATAAAGCCGAGAACTAACATACCCGCCAAGATGTACATGGTGATGTCATATGCCTGCGCTTTTGCTACGCCGTGCGCCAATTGGTATTCGCGGATATACGTAATCAGCAAAGGTCCGAGCACACCCGCAGTTGACCATGCCGTCAGCAAACGACCGTGGATAGCACCAACCATTTGCGAGCCGAACATATCTGCCAGATACGCTGGCACAGTGGCAAAACCACCACCATACATAGACAAGATAATGCAGAAAAACAATACGAACAAAGCCAAACTACCTGCATGCGCTACTGTAGGAATCGATGCGTAAAGAATGAAGCCAAGTACGAAGAAGACGAAGTAAGTACCTTTGCGACCGATATAGTCTGAAATCGACGCCCAGAAGAAGCGACCACCAATATTGAACAAGGACAGCAAACCAGTAAATGCCGCTGCGATAGTCGCAATCTGTTTCTTTTGGTCTGGATTTAAGTCATTGAAGCCAAGATCGACGCCAATCAATTTACCGCCAAACACTTCTTGCAGCAAAGGCGATGCCATACCCAAGATACCGATACCAGCAGACACGTTTAAGCACAGCACAGCCCAGATCAACCAGAACTGCTTAGTCTTCCAAGCCTTGTTCAAGTGGACATGTTTGTTCGTGATCATTGCATTGTTAGTTTGTACTGGAGGCGTCCAACCGGCTGGCTTCCAACCAGAAGCGGGTACACGGTAACCAAATGCACCAGCCATCATAAATACAAAATAAATCGCAGCCATGACCAAGAAGGTTTGCCATACGCCGACAGAAGTAGGTGTCGCGAAATGACGCATTAACCAATCAGCTAATGGTGATCCAATCAAAGCACCGCCACCAAAGCCCATGATCGCCATACCAGTTGCCATCCCACGCTTGTCCGGAAACCATTTAATCAGCGTCGATACTGGTGAAATATAGCCCAGACCCAAGCCAATACCACCAATGACACCACCGCCTAACCACAACAGCCAGGCCTGATGCGTGTACACACCAAAGGAGGAAATCACTAGACCACCACACCAGCACAATGCAGAAACCACACCAGCTTTTCGTGGGCCTGCACGCTCCAGCCAACCACCAAATAAGGCAGCGGAAGAGCCGAGGAAGATGAAGAACAAGGTGTACATCAACGTCAGAGTAGAGATTTTCCAATCGCAATCACTGGCAAACAGTTCTTGCAATAGACCAACATCGCTGGCACAGGCAAGCGGTTTATCTATACCGATTGCTTTCGAAAGCGGCAACCAAAACACGGAGAAACCATACGCCATACCGATACAAAGATGAATCGCCAAAGCCGCAGGCGGTACTAGCCAACGATTGAAGCCTTCACCAGCAATGGTGCGCTCCTTAGCTAGCAAAGAAAATTGCGATTGGGACATAAAATTTTGCCTTTATGTTGATGATGAAAATCAAGGTTAGGAAAAGTTTAGCTTAGAGGTTCAGCTCAAAACAGGTCGAACAAATTGTTACATTCGGCATGAGAGTGCATTGTGTTATCGCAAATTCTTTTTGGCAACAGTTTTTAAAGCTAATTTCAAAGCGAATGAATAGATATCTTAGATCATTCCTGTAAGAAATAAACCTAATTCGTCACACACAGATGTTAACCAGTAAAAGGCTTTTTAAACGAACTGTCTGTGGTGATAAATTTAACATACTGCTCAGAGTATATTTTGATTGTCCAATAATAACTTGGACGATAGAAGTATTTGATGATTTTTTTATGGGAGTATATAAAAAAGCGATACTTACTGACCCGCTTTTTAAGTCACGCCTGAAGAATATCCAGCATTGCAGAATGAAGGATTTATTTGGCAATGCATGAATATTAAGAAAAAATGTGTTGCAAAACCGCACTGAAATCCATAAAAAAATTACTCTACACACATAAAGAGTAGGAAATTTTAACGATGAATCACCACCATCAGCGCCTTAGCTTCCGTCTTACCAATATTGCGGATTGCGTGATTTTTGTCAGCCTCGTACCGCGCTGTGCCGCCGACTTTGAGTTTTTTCTTAATACTGTCTACTTCTACTTCTATCTGACCATTGAGTAAGGTCAAGTGCTCAGTCGCACCAGGGTCATGTGAATTAGACACCAGTGCGCCGCCCGGAGCCAAGATCAGTTCATACCACTCATATTTACCTGCCAGTTCCATCGGGCCTAAAATTTTTAAAACATAACCGGCGTGTTCACCTGGCAAAGTTGGTGTCTCATGCGGTTCCAGCATACGGATGACATCGACCTTGGGCACTTCTGCTGACAGTAATTCGGCAATACTGACGCCTAGTGCATTCGCCAGCCGCCACGCGACTGCAATCGTGGGATTGGCTTTTTCTCTCTCTATTTGTGACAGCATCGATTTAGAAACACCGGCTGTACGCGATAAATCGTCCAGCGTCAGACCACGCTCCAGACGCATTCTTTGCAAAGTAGCACCTACTTCTGGCGGCGTATTACTCAAAACTTTTTTCATATTGCCTCTTGCATAGTTGAACAAGCACAGATAATATCCACTATATCGAACTTTAGTTCTTCATATCGAATACTTCAATGATTTGAAAACATCTTACCAGAGCATTACGATGGGTGGGTTAGTTTTAAATCCAGGATTTGCATAAACTTGCTCCAGCAGCATTGCTGAAGCGATCTTGTGTAAGTCCTGAAAAGTCATAGAATAGTTCTACCCAGTCATCAGGAGCCAAGCATGAGCAACGTCACCGACACATCTAGTAAGCAATCATTTTTTAGCGGCCTAAGCCAGAACTTAGACGGCCTGCGTTCACAAGGTCTGTACAAACCGGAACGTGTGATTGCGTCGCGTCAGGGTGCCGAAGTCACTTGCGATGATGGTCGCCAACTGATTAATTTGTGCGCCAATAATTATCTGGGCTTGTCCGGCGACGAGGCGATGGTACAGGCATCAATCAAGGCGACTGAGCAATATGGTTATGGCTTATCCTCAGTCCGTTTTATCTGCGGCACACAAACGGTACATAAACAATTAGAACGTGCGATTGCTGATTTTTTGGGTACTGAAGATACGATTTTGTATGCGGCGGCGTTTGATGCCAATGGCGGTGTGTTCGAGCCGTTGTTTGATGAGAACGATGCGATTATTTCTGATGCTCTTAATCATGCATCGATTATCGACGGTATCCGTTTATGTAAAGCTGCCCGCTTCCGTTATGCCCACAACGATATGGCAGATCTGGAAGTTCAATTGCAAGCAGCGGCAGGCAAACGTCATCGCGTGATTGTGACCGATGGCGTGTTCTCAATGGACGGCACAATTGCCCAGCTCGACAAGATCTGTGATCTGGCTGACAAATATGATGCCTTGGTCATGATTGATGAGTGTCACGCCTCGGGCTTTATGGGTGCAACAGGTCGCGGTACACACGAGCATCACAACGTCTTAGGTCGCATCGATATCATCACCGGTACATTGGGCAAAGCTTTAGGTGGTGCGATGGGTGGATTCACCGCAGCGCGTAAAGAAGTGATCGACACCTTGCGTCAAAAATCCCGTCCTTATTTATTTTCTAATACCTTAGCGCCGTCGATTGCCGGTGCATCGCTGGCGGTGCTGGAACGCTTATCGACTTCTACCGAATTGCGCGATCGCTTGCATGCCAATACTGCACACTTCCGTCGTGAAATTGCAGCGCTCGGATTCACTATCAAACCCGGCACACATCCTGTCGTACCAGTGATGTTATTCGATGCTCCGGTAGCACAAAAATTTGCTGCGCGTTTGTATGAACTAGGCATCTTAGTTACTGGTTTCTTTTATCCGGTGGTACCGATGGGTCAGGCACGCGTGCGAGTGCAATTATCCGCAGCGCATACAACAGAACAACTCGATACCGCCCTCGCCGCCTTTGCGCAAGCAGGCCGTGAACTTGGTTTAATTTAATAAAGGACAGCACATGGAACGTATTTTAGTCATCGGCGCGAATGGTCAAATCGGCAGTGAACTGGTTGAAGCATTAGCCACACAATATGGCGCAGACAATGTCATTGCGGCGGATATCAGCCCTAACAGTTTGTATGGCGCAAAAATCTATGAAGTCATCGACGTGTTAAACACAGCCCGTCTTGCAGAGGTCGTAGAAAAATATACCGTGACTCAGGTGTACCAACTGGCTGCATTATTATCTGCCACAGGCGAGCAAGCACCGTTAAAAGCCTGGACCTTGAACATGGATGGCTTGCTGAATATTTTAGAACTGGCGCGTATCCGAGGTGAAGCGGGTAAACCTTTAAAAATATTCTGGCCGTCCTCCATCGCTGCATTTGGTCCTAACACGCCAGCCGTCAACACACCGCAATATACGGTGATGGACCCAAGTACGATTTATGGCATCAGCAAATTAGCGGGTGAGCGTCTGTGCGAATATTATTTCCAAAAATATGGTGTTGATGTTCGCAGCATTCGTTATCCAGGCATCATCAGCTACAAGTCGCCACCGGGCGGTGGCACGACTGATTATGCGATTGCGATTTTCCACTCCGCTTTGCGTGGAGAATCATATGAATGCTTCCTGGAAGCTGAGACAACATTGCCGATGATCTATATGCCTGATGCGATCCGGGCGACGATTTCTTTGATGGATGCACCTGCCAGCAAACTTTGTATACGTTCTTCTTACAATGTCGCTGGTTTAAGCTTCAATCCACGGGAATTGGCCCTCGCAATCAAACAAAATTTGCCCGACTTTGACATACACTACGCGCCAGATAGCCGCCAGGCGATTGCTGCTACTTGGCCACAGAGCCTTGACGACAGTGCCGCCCGCAAGGATTGGGGATGGCAGGCAGAGATCGGCATGACACAATTAGTCAATGACATGCTGAAGAACGTAAAGATCAGCACTGGAGCACAAGCCCAGGCTGCATAAAAATTTTTGAGACAAAGTGAGGTTTGGTATGGACATGCGTGTATTTGATTTATTTAAAATAGGTGTAGGTCCATCCAGCTCACATACCGTCGGCCCGATGCTTGCGGCGCGGCGGTTTTTACTCGAATGTCCTGAATTATTTAAAGTCAGTAAAGTACAAGTTGCCTTATACGGTTCGCTAGCGTTAACGGGGCATGGTCATGCCACTGACAAAGCAGTATTACTCGGCCTGATGGGCGAGACACCGCAAGATGTGATTCCCGATACGATTGAAGATAAATTGACTGCGCTCGCAAGCAGCGGCAGTATGAATTTGCTGGGGGAATATCCCGTCAAGTTTGACATGATGGACGACCTCTTATGGCACAAACAAGAAGTTTTGCCAGGACACCCAAATGGCATGCGCTTTACCTTGACGCGTAACGATGGCACTAGCTGCGATCAGGTCTTTTACTCTACTGGTGGTGGTTTTATTTCGACTGAGGCAGAGCTGCTGCAATCGGCCAGCGCGGATAACGATCACGCCACGTCCTCCCGACCTTTTCCATTCGGCACAATGGCAGAATTATTGGCACACGGTCAGCGCACTGGGCTCTCCATTGCCGCGATGCTGCGGGCGAATGAGATCACTCATTGCAGCGATGCAGAACTCGATACAGGTATCGACAAAATCTGGGCTGTAATGAAGGGATGCATCTCACGCGGCTTGCAAATCTCAGGTGAATTACCTGGCGGTTTGCACGTGAAACGACGCGCAGCAAAATTGTGGCGCAGCGCCAATGAAAGTGCGGACGTCTTACCACATGACGGCATGCATAAAGTCAGCTTATATGCGATGGCGGTAAACGAAGAAAATGCTGCAGGCGGTCGCGTCGTTACTGCCCCTACCAATGGTGCCGCTGGTATTATCCCAGCTGTATTGCGATATTACGCAGAAGACTGCAAACCAAGTAATCCAGAATTAGGTATCCGCAATTTTATGTTAGTTGCTTCGGCAATCGGCATGCTTTGTAAGAAAAACGCTTCTATTTCCGGAGCAGAAATCGGTTGCCAGGGCGAAGTCGGCGTAGCCTGCGCCATGGCTGCTGCCGGGCTCACCGCAGCGCTGGGCGGCACTAATGAACAAATCGAATCGGCAGCCGAAATCGGTATCGAACATCACCTGGGCATGACCTGCGACCCAATCGGCGGCCTGGTACAAATCCCCTGTATAGAACGCAACGGCATGGGTGCAGTTAAAGCGATTACAGCAGCATCACTGGCGCTCAGAGGCGATGGCACGCATCATGTCAGCCTCGATCAAGTAATAGAAACCATGCGACAGACCGGCGCGGACATGCAAACTAAATATAAAGAAACCTCACTCGGTGGTTTGGCTGTGCATGTCATCACAGTCAATCATGCAGCCTGCTAATTGCGGTACTCTGCTCTGCGACTATTGTTTTATTGCACTCATTAAGATGTGATATCTGCGACCCGCATTTGCAACATCACACTGTGCTTAACAGCTATACCAGCATAGAAAAACTATACAACTAAACCTACACAAATAAACTTACTTTAGTCAATGAAGAAGCAGAATCAGATCCTGCTTATTCATCGAGCTTATGCAAGTCGAGTAGGTCTTAGTAAATATCCTTGACTATATACTCCCCATAAATTTTCTCCAAAACCCTCTATTGTCCAATATTTACCTGAACAATGAATATATACAGGCAGAGAGTATATTTTTAACTCTGGTCTGAATGCATCTGCTCTGTTCTCTTTTTTGAAGATGAAATATAAATACGTTATCCAAAAAATAATCAAAGTTGCAGTTAAATGAAATGGGTATACGCTTAGCGATATCACTTAGCTACATCACTTAGTTTTTGTCGCTTAGCTTTGTAATCTTCGATCAGGAGTACGCCATGTCCTACAAGACCATACTCGTCCATGTGGATGAATCCAACCGCTCCCACCTGAGAATCCAGGTCGCGGCCGAACTTGCGATTGCCGAAAATGCTCACCTGATTGGTACTGCCGTGACTGGCGTATCGCGTTTTATCTACCAGGACGGCAACATCAGCATGGGTGACCCTAACTTAGTGATTCATTTAAACTTGCTACGTGAGCGTGCAGAAAAAGCTATTTCTGGTTTCAATAAAAGTATGCAGGAATCTGGTGTGCAATCTTTTGCCAGCATGATTGCCAATGACGAGGCTGGTGGTGGCATTGGCTTGCAAGCACGTTACAGCGATCTGGTCGTGATCGGACAAACTAATAATGATGAGCCATCGCCATCGGTTTTACCTGATTTTCCAGAATACATCATCATGAACTCTGGACGTCCTGTGCTGATCATTCCCTACACGGGTGATTTCACGTCAGTAGCAAAGCGTCCGCTTATTTCATGGGACGCAAGTCGCGAATCGACGCGCGCTGTGACTGATGCAATCCCACTGCTCAAGCGGGCAGAATTAGTACAAGTGGCGATCTTCAATCCCAAGTCCACACCCGACGCACATGGAGAGCAACCTGGTGCAGATATCGCTCTGTATCTGGCTAGACATGGCATCAAAGTTGAAGTGTCAGTACATAAAACATCTACTGATATCGGCAATGCCGTGCTGTCGCTGGCACATGATCTGGATAGTGATTTACTGGTGATGGGTGGTTATGGGCACTCGCGCTTCCGCGAGATGATTATGGGTGGCGTAACCAGAACCATTCTTAAAAGCATGACTATTCCTGTGCTAATGTCGCATTAAGCTACACTAAGGTGGACGAACAATTTTTTATAATGCGTCATTCATGCGTCGTTCACGTTTAATTTAGACCTTGTAAGAAAGGTGATTTATGTCTATTTCGGCACTACAAACTGGTCTGTCAGGACTTCAATCTTATCAACGGGCACTGGATAGCTCTGCTCACAATATTGCAAACGCCAATACGAATGGCTTCCAACCCCAGCAAGTACAATTTCAGGAAGCCACAAACGGCGGGGTAAATAGTAGTATTACCAGCTTTAGCAACAGCTCGGGAGCTACCGCGCCAAGCGCCACTAGTGGTACCGACCTCGCCACTGAACTTGTACAGTCTTTAGAATATAAAGCCGGTTTCGATTTTTCAGCCAAGATCGTTAAAACTGCTGATCAAGTTTTAGGAACATTGTTCAACATTACCGCTTAGGTTTGAAATAATATTGCCGATTTTTAATTTACAACCAAAATCAAGAAACTAATATAGCCTGACGAAGCATAATAATTATGCGAAATAAATGAATGTAATAAGTAAGTATAAAACCAGGCAATAAAAAAGCACCGCGAACGGTGCTTTTTTATTGAGCAAAATATTTTATTCAGTAGCGTTAGAAACAGGCGCAGAAATCAAAGACTTATTGATCGTTACTTTACCCTTTTGCTTTAAAGCTTCTATATAAGAATAAACATCTTGCTGCGCCAGAGCATCAGACAATTGCTGTTGCTCAGATTTACGTCTTGCTACATCAACCGTGCCAGCAGTGACCTTGCCAATACGGTAGATCGTATAACCAGCACCGGGAACATCAATACCGACAAACGCGGGTAATTTTTGCACATCCGCTTTCATCACCTCAGCAAACGCCGCTGGAGATATCTCTGGATTCTTCAAACGAGAAAACACTTTTACATCTGAAAAACCAGCTGTGCTATCAGCGGCTTTCAAGGACTTCAATTTATCTTCGCCTGCTTTTTTCGCCAGCGCCACAGATTCAGTTTGAGTAACACGGGCAACGATCAACGCCTTAACTTCATCAAAAGGACGTTTGCTTGCTGCTTTATATTCAACAATACGTCCTGAAATCAAGGTGCTCGGGGCTACTTCTACTGCTTCAGTATTATGTTTTTTCTTGATGACATCATCAGAAAAAATTGCTTTTAAAAACTTAGTATTATTAAATAAAGCTGTCGCTGGCAAAGCTGGATTTGGCTGACGCGTCAACGATGATACTGTCTCGATCTTTAATTTAAGTTTGTCAGCAACATCTTTCAAACTATCGGATTGCTCATACACGGAGTTTGTAAAAGTCTCGGCTGCATCTGCATAAATTTTTGCTGCTTTTTGTTTTTTGATCTCAGCAGTAATCTGAGGTTTAACTTCATCCAAAGACTTTACGCTGGCAGGCTTTATCGCAGTCAGCTGGATAATGTGATAGCCGAAATCTGTCTGCACCACATCACTGATATCACCCTGCTTCAATTTGAAAGCCGTATCTTCAAAAGCTTTCACCATAGCGCCTTTGCCGAAGAAATCTAAATCGCCACCACGTTCTGCAGAACCCGGATCTTGAGAATTTTCTTTCGCTAACTTCGCAAACAATTCAGGATTCTTGCGCAAGGTTGCTAGCAAACCTTCCGCCTTTGCTTTGGCCGCTGCTTTATCAGCAGCGCTGGCATCTTTCTTAGTCGAAATCAAGATGTGGCTGGCACGACGCTGCTCTTCAGTTGAGTAAGCTTTTTTATTTTGTTCATATAGTGCTTGCACTTCCGCGTCTGTCACCGTGATTTGTGAACTCAGTGCGTCGGTATTCAACACAACATATTCTGCTTTGATCGACTCAGGAATTTCAAATTGTGCAGCATTTTTTTCGTAGTACGCTTTTAAGGCTTCATCAGTAATTTTTACTTGAGCAGCGAAATCACCTGATTGGAAATTCAAAGCCTGGACTTCACGCTCTTGCTCATTGATCGCAGAAAAACGCTCGGCAACTGTCTTAGGTACAAACGCAGTTCCCTGAACTGCCGTCAACAACTGCTGCAAAGACATATCTTGACGCAGACGTTCCTGATACATCATTGGCGTCATACCTTGTGCTGCTAATAATGCTTTATATCTCTCATTGTCAAAACTACCGTCAGCTTTCGTTAAACCAGGGGTAGCAATAATCGTCTGCTGCAGAGTTTGATCTGCCACACTCAAATGCTGGCTAGTCAACTCAGCCATTAAGGCTTTACGAGTAATCAATTCATCCAGTATCGATTGACGTGCTTCTGGAGTGTTAAGTAATTTGGAGTCAAATTGAGCGCCATAGGCTTGACGCAAACGTTCTAGCTGATCACGCTGTGCCGCATCAAACTCTTGCTGACTAATCGACTGGCCAGCTACGGTCGCAACCGCATCACTCGCGCCGCGTGAACTTGTATAACTTTGCAATCCAACAAATGCGAACGACGGAAAAATAATGAGCAGCAAGAGAAACTGCATCAAGCGTTGGTGTGTACGAATATACTCAAACATGGTCAACCGATCACTCTGACAAACTGTTACCGAATATGAAAAAAGGTGAACTTACGTTCACCTTTTTAATCTTGGCGGAGCGGACGGGGCTCGAACCCGCGACCCCCGGCGTGACAGGCCGGTATTCTAACCAACTGAACTACCACTCCTTATTTGCTACAACTTATATTGACAATCATGGTGGGCGCTGAGAGGCTCGAACTCCCGACCTAAGCCTTGTAAGGGCTCCGCTCTACCAACTGAGCTAAGCGCCCCATCCATCTACTGCCAATACTTGTGACGCTTATCACTGCGTCACGAAGTCCATTAGTTTACAGCATCTTTCAATGCTTTGCCAGGCTTAAATTTAGGAACCTTGGCTGCTTTGATCTTAATTGCCTCGCCAGTACGTGGGTTACGACCTATTCTAGCAGCGCGTTTACCCACTGTAAATGTACCAAAACCGACCAAAGTAACAGTACCGCTTTTTTTCAATGTCGTTTTTACAGCACCAATAATTGCATCTAATGCTCGTGCCGATGCTGCTTTGGAAATATCAGCCGTGTTAGCAATGTGTTCGATCAATTCAGTTTTATTCACTTACGTCCCCCTCACAAAAGTCCAATTTAACTCCGCGATGATGTATTCGATTATTTATTGGTCGGGCATCGATCACGCCAAGCAGAAAATCTGCATCCAGTATTAAATCAAGCCGGAAACCCTTGTGTCAAGCGGTTTGCAGCGTTTCCCTACAATCTTCTTGGGTTTTCTTCTTCAAATCAAAAGTATAATTTCAAATAATTGATTTGCACCATCATCGCATCTAAAAATGCACTCGAATACGGCGTGCTTGCAGATGTTGTTTGACAATATTTGGTTCAGCACCAAATTGAACCATCGACATATACACAATCTCAAGCCCAAAAATTAGCTCGGCGATCCTTATTATCCTAACTCAATCTCTTTATTCCAAATGACCATGAAAACGATCAAACGATTCGGCACCCCCTTATCTGCTACCGCAACTAAAGTTATGCTGCTTGGCTCTGGCGAACTCGGTAAAGAAGTTATTATTTCTTTGCAACGTCTTGGCGTCGAAGTTATCGCAGTAGATCGGTATGAAAATGCGCCGGGACATCAGGTTGCGCACAGAGCGCACGTGATTGACATGACTGATGGCGCAGCACTCGCTCGCTTGATTGAGTTAGAGCAGCCCGATTTAGTCGTACCGGAAATCGAAGCCATAGCCACCACCATGTTGATGGAGCTTGAGAAGGCCGGCAAAACGCGCGTCATCCCAACTGCTCGCGCCGCATGGCTGACCATGAATCGTGAAGGCATCCGGCGCCTGGCGGTTGAGACCTTAAACCTGCCAACCTCACCTTACCGGTTCGCTGATAGTCTCGCTAAATTACAACAAGCATCAAGCGAAATCGGCTTTCCGTGCATCATCAAGCCAGTGATGTCCTCATCAGGAAAAGGTCAATCAAAAATTGATAGTGCAGAAGAAGTGGAAGCCGCCTGGAACTACGCTGCAGCAGGTGGTCGCGTCAATTCTGGTCGCGTGATTGTTGAGGGTTTCATCGACTTCGAATATGAAATCACCTTGTTGACCGTGCGCGCGATCGGAAGCAACGGAGAAGTCGAGACCCATTTCTGCGAACCTATCGGCCATGTGCAAGTACAAGGCGATTATGTCGAATCATGGCAACCACAAGCTATGCACAGTAAGGCATTAGAGCGTGCACGTGATATCGCTAAAAAAGTCACGGACGATCTTGGCGGCCTTGGCTTATTTGGCGTCGAACTATTTGTGAAAAACGATATGGTCTGGTTCTCTGAAGTCAGCCCACGTCCTCATGATACCGGCATGGTGACGATGTCCAGCCAAGTCCAGAATGAATTTGAGTTACACGCCAAAGCAATCCTCGGCTTGCCGGTTAACGTAGCGCTGCGCACGCCCGCTGCATCTGCGGTAATCTACGGTCAGCATAATCACAAAGCAATTGCGTTTGAAGGTGTGGCAGAAGCTTTGCAAGTGGAAGGCACCGATATCCGTTTATTCGGTAAGCCAGAATCATTTAGTCGCCGCCGCATGGGTGTTGCACTAGCCACTGCGGCAGATACCGATACGGCTCGGTTGCTGGCAAAAGCTGCTGCTGCCAAAGTGAAGCCCGTGATTGTTGACGAATAACGCAACAAGCATACGCAAAAAAACAACCCGCTTTATACCGATAACTAAACTCGATAAATTCAGCATGGTGAGTTTAGTTAAGATATTTTTTAGTGCAGTACAAGCAAGCGCTTGAATTAACGGTCATCCTTATGAAATTTGACGTCGCAATTGTAGGTAGTGGCTTAGCAGGTTTATCGGTCGCGCTACATCTCGCTAAGACCCGCAAAGTTGCGGTGGTTTCTAAGCGTGCTTTACTCGATGGTGCCAGTGATTGGGCGCAAGGTGGTATTGCCGCCGTACTGGATTCGCATGACAGTCACGAGCAGCATATTTCAGATACGCTGATCGCTGGCGGTGGTCTGTGTGATGAAGGTGCGACCCGCTACATCATTGAACACGGACGCGAAGCAATTGATTGGCTCATCGAACAAGGTGTGCCATTTACGCGTGACGACGATGCTGAATTAGGCTTCCACCTGACGCGCGAAGGCGGTCACAGCCAGCGACGGATTATTCATGCTGCTGACTCCACAGGTCATGCCGTACAACAGACACTGGAACAAAAAGTTCGGGCGCATCCGAACATCAGTTTGTTTGAACATCACTACGCAATCGACGTTATTACCTCAGCCAAGCTGGGCGAAACATCCGCGACACCGCGCTGTTTGGGTCTGTATGTGCAAGATGTCAAAACGGGTAAAGTCCATACGTTTGAAGCGCCACATACCGTCATGGCGACTGGCGGCGCTGGCAAAGTGTATTTGTACACGACCAATCCGGACACGGCGACGGGGGATGGCATTGCGATGGCATGGCGTGCTGGATGTCGCGTAGCGAATATGGAGTTTATGCAATTCCATCCGACCTGTTTATATCATCCGTATGCCAAATCATTTCTGATCACTGAAGCGGTACGTGGTGAAGGTGGCATCTTAAAGTTGCCAGCAGAGGCAGGTGCCAGCGCAGGTGCACGCTTTATGCTCGATCATGATAGCCGGGCAGAACTCGCACCGCGCGATGTGGTCGCAAGAGCGATCGATTTCGAAATGAAAAAACGTGGTTTAGATTTTGTAGAGCTCGATATTACGCATAAATCACCGGAATTTTTAAAAGAACACTTCCCAATGATTTATGCCCGCTGCCTGGAATTGGGTATCGACATTACTAAGCAAGCTATTCCCGTGGTACCTGCAGTACATTTCACCTGCGGCGGGATTGTGACCGATACGACCGGCAGAACAGATTTGCCTGGTTTATACGCCGTAGGAGAGACCGCCTACACCGGTCTGCATGGCGCCAATCGATTAGCCAGCAATTCCTTGTTGGAATGCCTGGTTATCGGCAAAGCTGCGGCGCAAGACATCGCGGCACAAGAATTACGACCGTCTCTCAACTTACCAGCATGGGACGAAAGCCGTGTATCGGATGCAGATGAAGAAGTCGTCATCGCTCACAACTGGGACGAACTGCGTCGCTTTATGTGGAATTATGTCGGCATCGTTCGCACCAATAAACGACTGGAGCGCGCAAAACATCGGATACGTTTATTGAAAGAAGAAATCGATGAGTATTACGCTAATTTCCGCATTACAAATAATTTGCTGGAACTGCGCAATCTGGTTGATGTCGCCTCACTGATCGTGAATAGCGCACTGTCTCGCCGCGAAAGCCGAGGCCTGCATTTTAGTCGCGATTATCCAGACACCTTACCGAAAGCCTTGCCTACCGTGCTATCGCCTAAACGTAAAAAATAATAAAGCTCCACCAAATAAAAAAGCGCCGCAAGTTCGTATCAAAACGAATTTGCGGCGCTTTTTTTTGCAAAAATAAATCTAAAGCATAAAACCAATAAATTAATACTCCCACCCAGTAATTTAAATCGTCCAAGCGATATCTGGACAATAAGGGTATTTTCTTAAAAAGAAGGGAGAGTATAGGCAATAAGTTAGATAATTCTCAAAGAATAATCGGTAGCCTTGATGTCTTTTGTCAGGCTGCCAATCGAAATCCGGTCAACACCGGTTTCAGCGATCGCCCTCACAGAACTTTTATCGACGCCACCAGATGCTTCCAACAATGCGCGTCCGGCATTCAGATTGACTGCATCACGCATCATGTCAGTCGTAAAGTTATCCAATAGAATCGACGTTGCTCCCGCTTTTAACGCGAGTTTGAGCTGATCTAGCGTTTCCACCTCGATTTGTATGCTGACATCCGCCTGCAAGGCGTGAGCAGCCTGCATTGCAGCCTCAATGCCGCCGGCTGCTGCGATGTGATTTTCTTTAATCAGAATCCCATCATACAAAGCCAGACGCTGATTCTGACCGCCACCAACACGCACTGCATATTTTTGAGCCAGGCGCAGTCCAGGCAAGGTTTTTCGGGTGTCCAAAATCGCTGCGGCTGTGCCTTCAATTATGCGCACATAGTCACGTGTTGCCGTAGCAACGCCAGATAGCAGCTGCAAAAAATTGAGTGCGCTGCGCTCGGCAGTCAGCAAAGCCCGGGCTGGCGCTGTGATCTTACAGACCAGACTATTCGGAAGCATCAACGCGCCCTCCTCTACCATCCACTCAATCTTAATCCTTGCATCTAGGCGCTCCATCACAGCATCAAACCACGGCGCACCGCACAAAACAGCTTCTTCGCGCACAATTACTTGGGCTTGCACTAACTGCTGGTCTGGCACCAGTAAGCCCGTCAGATCACCGGTACCGACGTCTTCCGCCAACGCTGTGCTGATATTGCGTTCAAAGGCTGCCATCAAGTCCGCATCGAATGGCTCGAACGGATTTTTAAGATTACTTATTGGATGAGTCATGCTGGACCTATACCCGAAAATAGTTTTTGCTCTTGAGCCAAATCAGCGCCAGGGCGCACATTCGCTTTTTTCGCCGCTGCAAAATCAAGCATACGATCGATACATAATTTGGCTTTTACACTCACGACAGGATCTACCAGAATTTCGTTATTCCCTTGCTCTAATACTTGCAATAAATTACGCAGACCGTTCATCGCCATCCAAGGACAGTGTGCGCAACTCTTACAGGTAGCACTATTACCCGCAGTCGGAGCGACGATGAATTTTTTCCCGGGGGCTGCCATCTGCATTTTATGCAAAATACCGTTATCCGTTGCCACGATAAACTCAGTAGCGTCCATGGTTTTCGCTGCATGGATCATTTGCGAGGTAGAACCAACCATATCCGCTAGTGCTACGACTGCAGCAGGTGACTCTGGATGGACTAAGACCTTGGCATCAGGATGCTCGGCCTTAAGTATATCCAGCTCAATACCTTTAAATTCGTCATGTACTAGACAAGAACCCTGCCACAGCAACATATCAGCGCCAGTTTGTTTTTGAATATAGGCGCCGAGATGTTTATCCGGCGCCCAAAGAATTTTTTTACCCTGTGCATGCAAATGCGCGACGATATCCAAGCCTATACTGGAAGTCACCATCCAATCCGCACGCGCCTTCACCGCGGCACTGGTATTGGCATACACCACGACAGTGCGATCAGGATGCGCATCACAAAACGCTGCAAACTCATCCGCAGGACAGCCAAGATCCAGCGAGCATGTTGCATCCAGATCAGGCATTAAGATCGTTTTTTCAGGGCTTAGTATTTTGGCTGTTTCGCCCATGAACTTAACGCCAGCGACAATCAAAGTTTTTGCTGAGTGATCGCGGCCAAAACGCGCCATCTCTAAAGAGTCAGAAACACAACCACCAGTTTCTTCAGCAAGGTCTTGCAAGTCAGCATCGACATAATAATGCGCTACCAAAACCGCTTCTTTCTCACGCAATAGCTGCTTGATGCGCGACTTCAATATTTCTTTTTCCGCCAAACTAGGAGCGTCGGGTATACGAGCCCAGGCAGCAGCCGTGCAACTCGTCCCCAAGTCCATCTGCGGGCGCTCAAATTCAATGACTTTGGTTGCTTCCATCTCTATTCTCATCAAGGTGAAAAACTCAGTCTAGCAGTTATAAAAAAACCCGTGCTTCTGAAACCAGAAGACGGGTCGTTTTATTACAGATTAATTTGGTGCCCGAGGCCGGAATTGAACCGGCACGCCCGCTATTAACGAAGCGGCGGATTTTAAGTCCGATGTGTCTACCAATTTCACCACTCGGGCACGCTACTCAAAAAGTAGCGCTAATGCGCTACTCATTAAAGCCAAACATACGTCAAACGACGCATTTATTCTGGAGGCGGGGAGCGGAATCGAACCGCTCTAAACGGCTTTGCAGGCCGCTGCATAACCTCTTTGCTACCCCGCCAAGGGTTGCTATTCTAATTCAAATAATTTTTACTTGCTGACGCCAGTGAAATTATTTACATTAAAACGCGGTTAATCTTACTAAAAATTTATTCAGCATATAACTGAATAAAAAAGGGAAGCCTTGCTTCCCTTCAAAATCTGGAGCGGGAGAAGAGTCTCGAACTCTCGACCTCAACCTTGGCAAGGTTGCGCTCTACCAACTGAGCTACTCCCGCATTTACAATCTACCGCAAGCAAGCACAAAAATCTGGAGCGGGAGAAGAGTCTCGAACTCTCGACCTCAACCTTGGCAAGGTTGCGCTCTACCAACTGAGCTACTCCCGCAAATTTTTATATCACTTCATCTTTAATGGAGCGGGAGAAGAGTCTCGAACTCTCGACCTCAACCTTGGCAAGGTTGCGCTCTACCAACTGAGCTACTCCCGCATCAAAGACAGGGGCACATTATATATCAGCCAATTTCACTGTCAAGACATTTTGTCCGTGGACTCTTTGATCAAAGGCCATGCGCGGCGCAAATAATAGAACATCGACCACACGGTTAAAACTGCAGCAATCAATAATAACCAGGCACCCCAATATGCCATATCAATCACGCCAAATAAATTATCGTAATAGAGCAACATCGGGATCGCGACCATTTGTGCAGTAGTTTTTATCTTACCTAATGAGCTCACTGCAACAGATTTTGATGCTCCGATCTGTGCCATCCATTCACGCAATGCAGAGATCGTAATTTCACGACCGATAATGACGAAGGCGATTACTGCGTTCACCCGATCTAATTGAACCAAAACTAAAAGAGCACCAGCGACCATTAGCTTATCTGCTACCGGGTCGAGGAAAGCACCAAAAGCGGAAGTTTGATTCCAGCGACGAGCTAAAAATCCATCGAACCAATCAGTCGCAGCGGCAACGATAAATACTAAGGTTGATGCTAAGCCTCGGTCAAATGAGCTGAGCCATGTATTAGGCAAATAAAAAACACCAACGACCAAAGGAATCAGTGCCACGCGCAACCAAGTAAGCAATATAGGAATGTTGAATGGCATCTGTAATTATCGAAAAGGTATATACCTGTGAATCATCATATTATTCGTAGTATTATATTTGGCTAACGCAATCGCTTGTAAATTTCTTCAGCTAACTGACGAGAAATACCCTCCACAGAAGCCAAATCATCAACACTCGCATCGGAAACACCTTTTAAGCCACCAAACCTCACCAGCAAGCGTTGACGGCGCTTAGGACCTATACCTTCTATTTCCTCTAACTGTGAGCTTTGTCTGGCCTTGGCTCGCTTTGCACGCATTCCAGTGATCGCAAAGCGATGCGCCTCATCCCGAATCTGTGCTATCAGCATCAAGGCAGCAGATTCTTTTCCCAACTCTTTTTGTGCTCTGCCATCGACAAATACCAGTGTCTCCAAACCGACCTTGCGTCCCTCCCCTTTGGCGACACCAACAATCAAACTAATATCGAGTGCAAGTTCAACGAAGACCTGACGCGCGATCTCAACTTGTCCCTTGCCTCCATCGATCAATACGACGTCAGGCATTACACCATCACCGTTCGCAACTTTTTCATAACGCCGGGTCAGCACTTGCCGCATAGCGGCGTAATCATCTCCAGGCGTGATATCGCTAATGTTATAACGGCGATATTCTCCATTTTGCATCGCATGATGATGAAATACGACGCAAGAAGCTTGCGTGGCTTCGCCTTGAGTATGGCTTATATCAAAACACTCTACGCGTAAGGTTTCAATGTCTTGGACTTCCAACTCCAAAACATTGACCAAGGCACGTGTCCGCGCTTGCTGCGAGCCTTGTTCGGATAACATACGCGCCAAAGCCAGTTGCGCGCCTTTGACCGCCATCTCAAGCCAAGCACGACGCTGTTCTTGGGGCTGAAACGAGAGATGGATACGATGTCCGCATTGCTCTGCCAGCGCCAGCATTAAATCGGGTGCGTCCAACACCATGTTCAAAACCAAGGTGGAAGGAATAAATTGATCGACATAATGCTGAGCCAAAAATGCTGAAAGGACTTCGGCCTCAATAGAATCTTCCGCTGCAAACTGCGCATCATCAACATGAGACGGGAAATAAGCACGGTCACCAAGATGACGTCCACCACGCACCATTGCTAGATTGACGCAAGCACGACCACCTTCAACGACCACTGCGATGATATCGATGTCAGCATCGCCGGTAGTTTCCATGCTTTGCTGATGTAATACTTTTGATAAAGCTGACATTTGATTTCTAACTAATGCCGCTTGTTCAAACTTAAGTTCTTGCGAGTACGCAAGCATTTTCTTTTCTAAGTCCTGCATTACTTCAGATTGCCGTCCACGCAAAAATTTGGACGCGTTTTCCACATCAACCAAATAGTCTCGGTTCGAGATAATGTCAACACAGGGAGCGCTGCAGCGATGAATCTGGTGTAACAAACAAGGACGTGTGCGGTTTGCAAAAACGCTATCTTCACAGCTACGCAGCAAAAATACTTTCTGAAGAATCTGCATCGATTCTTTGACCGCCCATCCAGATGGAAATGGTCCGAAATATTGGTGTTTTTTATCGACAGCACCGCGATAATAAGTCATGCGCGGAGAAGTTTGATTTGTGATTTTTAAATAGGGATAAGATTTATCGTCACGAAAAAGAATGTTATATCGCGGACGTAAAGCTTTGATCAGATTATTTTCTAAAATCAAAGCTTCAGCCTCGCTTCGCGTGACTGTAGTTTCAAGCCGCGCAATTTTCTCCACCATCATTGCAATGCGTGGACTACTTGCAGTTTTTTGAAAATAACTTGAAACACGCTTTTTTAAGTCACGAGCCTTACCGACATAGAGAACTTGATCTTGCGAATCAAAATAGCGATAAACGCCAGGTAAATTAGGTAGCTTAGCAACAGTATCAATAACAATGTCTCTAGCATTATCTACTGTTTTTTTTGATTGATCGTCAGACATCAGAGTCACTATTTTTCTCTACGATGACAAAAACAACTACGTAATCAGCTTCATCTGAAATGGATACACGTGCAGTAAGGCCGCGCGCTTTCATCCAGTCAGATAAATCGTTAATGGTCGATATGATAGGCTGGCCACTACTGAGGTTTAGTATTTGTACAGAAGACCAATTCATCGGCGCGGTTATTCCCAGTCCGATTGCTTTGGAAAATGCCTCTTTGGCCGCAAAACGTGTAGCTAAAAATCGCAAACCACGGACTTCTGCACTAGCTTTGCGTTGATGATATATCTTGAGTTCGTCGACACCGAGAATTTTTTCTGCAAAGCGGTCACCATGTCGTTTCACAGATGATTCTATGCGACTTGTTTGAACAATATCGGTACCAATTCCGTAGATCATTACTGATTCAATCAAAGCGCATGTGAACGAGCTTGACTCATAATCGCTTTCATATCACTCACCGCTTTTTTCCAACCAACAAAAATCGCTTGAGCAACAATAGCATGGCCTATATTGAGTTCAGAAATGTCAGGTATTGCCGCAATTGCCTGCACGTTCGTAAAATGCAAACCATGTCCCGCATTAACCTTCAATCCTCGCTTTATACCTTCCAAAGCTCCTTGTTTAATTCGGAGTAATTCTGCTGCTTGCTGTGTATTGTCATTCGCATCGGCATAGCGACCAGTGTGAAGCTCAATCACCGTTGCACCTGTCTCAGATGCCGCCTGAATTTGTTGTGCGTCGGCGTCAATAAATAAACTGACGCGAATACTTTCCGCTTGTAACTGACGTACCGCCGCCTGCACTTGAGAAAAATACTTAACCACATCTAAGCCACCCTCTGTAGTCACCTCTTCTCTGCGTTCCGGCACTAAACAAACATCTTGAGGTTTTATTTTGCAAGCAAAGGCGATCATCTCATTTGTTACTGCAGCCTCTAAGTTCATGCGCGTAATGAGTTGAGGACGAATACGTTCAACATCTGCATCTTTGATATGACGGCGATCCTCACGCATATGCAAAGTAATGCAATCAGCACCTGCCTCTTCCGCCATTAATGCAGCTTGCAAGGGATCAGGGTAATTGGTACCACGTGCATTGCGTAAGGTAGCGATATGGTCAATATTGATACCAAGTTCAATGGTTTGAGTTTGTTGATGTATGTTCATAGATTTTGCAAATCGATCAAAATTTGGCGAGTGTTGAGTGGCGTGCCATGCAAGTGATGAGCCAGTAAAAAGCGCATTAACATTTTACTTTGAGATTGGGTTATAGGATCTTGATATTCTCCGGCATGCATATCAATCAGAGTTTTACCGTTGACGCGGGGAGTCGTGTCTGATGGGCGCGCTGGACGCGCACCAAGCTCAGGATCAATTATATAAAACTCTTGATTCAGCACAGTCGCTTTCGTCATGTAACAACGAGTCAAGTCGCCTATAAAGCCTGACTCTCGTAGCAACGCATGCTCAAATTTTCTCAAAACAATTAGAGCAGGCTCCTGATGTGCCAACTGATTTATGGTAGAAACGTAATGATCAAAAAGTGATGGGCATGGCTCATCGCGCATCAAAAATTTAACCAATAATTCATTTAGATAAAATCCACACAGTAGTGCCGATTTTTCTAACGGCAGCATGCCGCCCACCCATTCTGCGGCGCTAAGCGTTTTAATATCTGATTTACCGCTCCACGACATAGTTAAAGGCTGGAAGGTTTGCAATATATTGCGCAACTGAGAATGTGGTCGTTTGGCACCCTTAGCTACTAACGCTAATCGCCCGTAATCACGAGTAAATACATCAATGATTAAGCTAGTTTCTTTGTAGGGATATGAATGTAATACAAAGCCAGGCTGACCTACGATGCGCACATCTTTGGTCATTGGTTTAGTACGCGGTGCTTTGGAGATTACAGATGATTTTCGAGGAAATTTTGTGGCAGGTTTTACCGTTATGGATAACTCAGCAGAAGCATTAGCCACAAGTTCTGTGATTGACATAGCATCTGTATTCAGATCTATTACCTGCACACTCATGATGTCGCTATTCGTATCCGTACGCGCGCAAACCAGCTTCGTTATCGGCCCAGCCAGATTTCACTTTAACCCAAATTTCTAAATAGACAGGTCCACCAAATAGCTTCTCCATATCTTGACGTGATTGAGTAGAAATATCTTTTAATCTAGCGCCTTTATTTCCAATCACCATGGATTTATGAGTATTTCTGTCCACAAGAATCGCAACGAATACCCGACGCAAATTACCTTCTTGTTCGAACTTCTCGATCAAAACTGTGCTTGTATAAGGTAACTCATCACCTACAAAGCGAAATAACTTCTCTCTGACGATCTCAGTTGCTAAAAACTTTTCGCTACGATCAGTAATGTCGTCCTCGCCAAAAACAGGAGGATTCAATGGAAGATATTTCTTTATTTCACCCTCAAGATTTTCCAGTTGAAATCTCAAAGTAGCCGACACAGGCACCACTGCAGCAAAAGGATACAAAGCCATAATTTTTTGTGCAAACGGCATCATGATTGCTTTATCTTTGACTCGATCCGACTTATTGATCACTAAAATACAAGGAACATCTTTTGGTAACAAATCAATTACTTGTTGATCGGCGGCGCCAAAAGTACCTGCCTCTATAATAAATAAAATGACATCCGAGGCTGTCAAAGTAGTCGTGACAGTTCTGTTCAAAGTCTTATTTAAGGGATTCGAGTGACGGGTCTGAAAACCAGGAGTATCAACGTACACATATTGAGTGTTGTCTTTTGTCTGAATTCCTGTGATTCTGTGACGCGTCGTCTGTGCCTTACGTGAAGTTATACTGACTTTAGCGCCAATCAAGGCGTTCATCAATGTAGATTTCCCTACATTAGGACGGCCAACAATGGCTATATAGCCGCAGCGAAAGTCTGCGTTATTAATGATATCGGTCATGCGGTCTTAGGTTGAGATTGATGCGTTAGAACGTCAGTTTTTGCAGCGGGCTGATTACTAGGTATGTCTAACAAAGATTTCTGTGTCGAACCGTTAGATTTATTATCATCAGCCGATGCGTTGGCTTGTGCATCTGATTGTATCGTCGCTATTCCAGCTAGTTTAAGTTGTGACGTCCGGGGTTTCTTTTTGCGAGACGCTGGAGTTTTAGCAAGTAAATTTAAAGCCGTTTCCAGAGCCAGCTTTGCTGCTGCTTGCTCACCGGCACGGCGACTACCGCCAGCGCCAAATACTTGTATCTCTAATTTTGGAACCAGGCACTCAATTTCGAATTCCTGATTATGAGCAGCACCATGTGTAGCAACAACGTTATATTGAGGCAAGGCTATTTTTTTACTCTGCAAAAATTCTTGCAGCAATGTTTTAGCATCTTTGCCTAAAGTAGTTGGGTCTATTGTAACTAGGACTGGTGAGTATAGAGACTTAATCACTTCACGTGCGGCATCAAATCCCGCATCTAAAAAAATTGCCCCAAACAAGGCCTCTAGGGTATCCGCCAAAATAGATGGCCTGCGGAAGCCGCCAGATTTCAACTCCCCCTCGCCCAGGCGTAAAAACTGAGACAACTCAATTCTTTGTGCTATCTCATACAAAGATTGCTGTTTTACTAAATTTGCCCTAACTCGAGATAAATCACCCTCATCAATATTGGCGAAGCTATCGAATAAAAGCGAAGCAACAACACAATTTAAAATAGAGTCACCTAAAAATTCCAAGCGCTCATTATGCAAAACACTGTGGCTACGGTGCGTTAAAGCTTGCTGCAATAAAGCTGCATTCTTGAATTGATGCCCCAATCTCTTTTGCAATAATTGTTCATTCATACGAGATCTGCTTATTCCTGCTTTTTGGTGACCGCACCATTTTTTGCTGTGGTACCTTCATACTCAAGCAATAAGCTTGCAGGACCAACTAAGGGGATTTTTTTTGTATACGCAAAGCTCACATCCATACCATCACCATTTTTCACAATGGAAAGATCTTTACCAGCAATCGCATCAAAATAACCTATCTCGGCTTGTTTATCGAACGCCGTCTGTATTTCGCGCACCGTAGTTCCGGACTGCTTAGCCGTCAGTATCGCTTTTTTTATTGACATAAACTCTATAACTGTTGGCGAAATTTTTATCCCCAACATCGCAACCAGGCCAATAATTACAAGCATAAATATTAAACCTATGAAGGTAATACCTAGCTGTCGACCAAAGTGCTGATTTTTAATATTTTGCATAAGTATTCAACTCCAAACGTTATTGAAAACTACCGATTCTTTTTGGATGACTAAAGTTCATCCAAATTACAAACGCTTTACCAACAATATTTTGATCTGGAACAAAGCCCCAATAACGACTATCAGCACTATTGTCTCGATTATCACCCATCATAAAATATTGATTTTCAGGTACTGTGCAGGCAAAACCAAAACTATCATATGAGCATGACTCACGTTTTGGAAATTGATCAGGATTATCTACAAAAACTGGTTTCTGATCATCATTCAAAATACTATGTTGTACGCCAGTCAAATTCTCACTAAATTGCTTTGAATACATAAGTGTATCGTCTAAAAAATCCGGCATAGCCTCATAAGATAATGCTTTACCGTTAACTGATAAACGCTTGTTTTTATACACTATTCTATCGCCAGGGACACCGACCACACGTTTAATATAGTTCAGGCTAGTATCTTTTGGATATTTAAACACCATAATATCCCCGCGTTTAGGATCATTAATATTTAATATTTTCTTATCAAGGATAGGTAAACGAATCCCATAAGTATATTTATTAACCAAAATCAAATCACCAACAAATAAGGTCGGCAACATTGATCCTGAAGGTATCTTGAACGCCTCGTACAAAAAAGAGCGTAAAAAGAATACCAGTGCAATCACAGGAAAAAAACTACCTGAGTATTCAACCCAAGTGGGTTGCTTTAGCATGGTCGACTCTAATTCTAAGCGCCCACCCTCTTGCAGACGACTCCCATCTGCAGTCAATTTTGCATTACGAGCATCAAAACTGGCCAAAGCTTGGTCTGCCTTCAATCGTCGTTGCTTAGACCACACAAACATGTCAAGAAACCAGATAACACCAGTTGCTATCATCAGAACAAAAAGGATTAATGCAAAGTTACCTAAAATTGATTGAAAACTCATTTATCTTCCACTTGTAAAATTGCCAAAAATGCTTCTTGTGGAATTTCCACAGAGCCAACTTGTTTCATTCGCTTTTTACCCGCTTTTTGCTTTTCTAATAATTTCCGCTTACGACTGATATCGCCACCATAACATTTTGCCAAAACATTTTTACGTAAGGCTTTAACGTTTTCACGGGAAATAATGTTGGCGCCAATGGCGGCCTGAATAGCTACGTCAAACATTTGTCGCGGGATAAGTTCACGCATTTTGGCTGCGACAGCGCGACCACGATATTGACTATTCGCTCTATGAACAATAATCGCTAGCGCATCAACTTTTTCGCTATTAATCAACATATCTACTTTGACGACGTCAGCCGCACGGTACTCTTTAAACTCATAATCCATAGACGCATAGCCACGGGATGTTGACTTCAGTTTATCAAAGAAGTCCAACACTATCTCCGCCATGGGCATTTCATAGGTCAACTTGACTTGCCTGCCATGATAGTTCATGTCAAGTTGCACTCCACGTTTTGACGTGCACAGAGTAATTACTGCACCAACATACTCTTGCGGCATGTAGAGATTTACAGTGACGATAGGTTCACGTATCTCTTCAGTTCTTGAGGGCTCAGGCATTTTTGATGGATTATCGACCATCAAAATACTTCCATCTGCCATCACGACCTCATAAATAACGGTCGGGGCGGTAGTGATCAAGTCCATGTCGAACTCGCGCTCCAAACGCTCTTGCACAATCTCCATGTGCAACAAACCTAAGAATCCGCAACGAAAGCCAAATCCAAGCGCCTGCGAAACTTCTGGCTCATACATTAAGGCTGAATCATTGAGCTTTAACTTCTCCAAAGAGTCACGCAATGCATCGTATTGATTTGCCTCAACTGGAAATAAACCCGCAAACACTTGCGGCTGTACTTCTTTAAAGCCTGGCAGAGGCTCTTTGGCTGCTTTACCTACAATAGTAATTGTGTCGCCAACCTTGGCTGATTTAAGCTCTTTAATACCAGCGATAATAAAACCAACTTGTCCAGCGGATAATTCTGGGCAGGACAAAGATTTCGGCGTAAAAACTCCGACACTTTCGACCAAATGTTGCGCTTCTGTTGCCATGAACAGAATTTTGTCTTTTGGCCGTAAAGTACCATTAACTATACGCACCAACATTACGACACCAACATAGTTGTCAAACCATGAATCGACAATCAAGGCTTGCAAAGGAGCATCTGGGTCACCCTTTGGTGGAGGGACTTTGATAATCAAAGATTCCAAAACAGCTTGTACACCCAAACCTGTTTTTGCTGAGCAGTGAACCGCGTCACTGGCATCAATTCCTATAACCTCTTCAATTTCATTGATTGCATTGTCTGGGTCTGCTGACGGTAAATCTATTTTATTCAAGACCGGCACAACCTCTACACCTAATTCGATCGCGGTGTAGCAATTTGCTACGGTTTGAGCCTCCACGCCTTGCGATGCATCTACGACTAATAGAGCTCCCTCACAAGCGGACAAAGAACGGCTTACTTCATAACTAAAATCCACGTGACCGGGAGTATCAATCAGATTTAAATTGTATATTTTTCCATCAAGCGACTTATAGTGTAACGCTGCTGTTTGAGCCTTGATGGTAATACCACGCTCACGTTCTATATCCATAGAATCAAGAACTTGAGCTTCCATTTCGCGGTCAGATAAGCCACCACATAGCTGGATAATTCGATCAGCAAGCGTTGATTTGCCGTGGTCAATATGGGCAATAATTGAAAAATTGCGGATGTTATTCATTAGGGAAAGGAAAGGCCTATTAAAAAAAAGGCGCTCTGAGCCGGGCAATGATCCCCAGGCGAGCGCATCAATTTTGGGTTATGCAAAACAACATTTTACCGGATTTCGCTAGGGAAAGCCCAAAAATCATGTTCTGACATGGAAGCACAACTAATATTGGGCTAAATCATTTACATTCAACGCATGTGTATTCGCCTTTAGCTAACTCACTGAGAATCGTTAAGCGGTAACAGTCCTAAGAAGTTATCGTTTTTATTTTGTGGCAAATCCCATTTCTTATCGTAATCAATTTTTGCAAGGTATAAACCGTCAGGCATAAAAGTTGGTGCAGACAAACTACGATCACGACTAATTAATAAATGTTCAATCCAATCGGGCTCTTTTTTACCAATACCGACAAAAAGTAAGGAGCCAATAATATTGCGCACCATGTGATGTAAAAACGCACTTGCGCGCAAGGTAAAGATAAGCAAATCACCTTGCTGGAGTATTTGCACGTCATACATATGCTTTATTGGTGATTTAGCCTGACATGCGGCAGCACGGAAGACCGTAAAATCATGTTCGCCAAGCAGATAAGAAGTTGCCTCGCGCATCTTACTCACATCGAGTGAACGAAATACCCAGCCAGCTCGCTGCGCCCAAAGTGGGGAACGCACAGGATTATTGTAAAGAACGTAATGGTAAGTCCTTGCGTAAGCACTAAACCGAGCATGAAAATTATCTTGGGCATCGGGGTCATCAAATGGCACTTCATTTGCCCAAAGAACCGCAATTGAATCTGGCAAAAATGCATTCACCCCATTCATCCAAGAATACATACTTCGATCTAACTCGGTATCAAAGTGAATTACTTGCTCAAGAGCATGAACACCTGCGTCAGTACGCCCAGCGCAAGTTGTTTTGACAGCCGACTTAGCAAAAGCAGAGAGTGCCTTCTCCAACTGGTCCTGCACAGTCTGACCGGATGGCTGAGTTTGCCATCCATGCCAACGACTGCCATCATATTGCACACCTAGAACAAGACGTTTCAATTCCAACTCACAAATTCAATTATTTAAACAAGAACTGGATTAACAAAAAAATCCATATTAATTGCGGAACAACGGGTACATTATTTTTTAGTGTTAATAATTTTAATATACTCCCTATCTTTTTTAAGAAAACCCTCGGCTTATCCAAATATATTGAGGACCAATAAATATACTCATACAGAGTATATTTAAAAATTAATAACAAAGAATAAACACTCAACTGAAGAAAACTTACGCAGGCGTCTTTATTCAGTCACCGCAAAAAACAAACGGGCGCAAACTAAAAGTCGCGCCCGTGGAAAATTACAGCGTTAGATCAAGATAAATGAGTCAGCATTTCCTGAGCTTTAACTACTTGGTCAGATGTACCGCCTTTGATTACTTCATCAAGTAGCTCACGTGCGCCTTCTTTATCTCCTATTTCATGATAGGCAACCGCAAGATCAAGCTTAGTAGCCATTTCTGCATTGTAAGATGGCGTATCTTCGATGACTGGCTCGTGCATATCTGCCTTTTCAGCGTCATTTCCGAGATCTAAATCAATTCCAGACAAATCAAATTCAAATGCAGCTGGGGAAGTACTAGCGTGCGGAGCTTCTTCAACCGGACTATCTTGCAAAGGAATTTCTTTAGGAAAATCAATAGCATGATCTTCTGAAATTGCGGGTACTGAGTCGAAAGAGATAATATTATCGTGTCCAGCATGATCAAGATCTAGAGCCAAATGATCAATATCGCTGTGAACACCTTGCTTGTCATTCAAGCCAACTACTTTTGATGTTTCAGACGCAACTTCCGTCGGCAAATCATCAGCGCCGAGATCAAAATCAATTGAGGCAAAATCGACAGGTTCTTGATCTACAGGAGAATCATGTTTGATTTTCCCCTCATTACTATCTGAGCTAACTGGCAATTTTGGTGCATCAAACTCATGTTTTGGCTCTGATCCCGGCACATCTAAATCAAAATCCAAAGAACCTAAATTGTCTTTGGTATCAACCATATTAAAGCTCATGCTTGTTTGATCTAAAACCGGGGCAACGGGCTCTTCATCAAGACCTGCAGCCGTATCTATAATGCTGATCGATTCAAGCATATCATGAGACAAAGAATTCGCTAGTAAGGCATCTGGATCTAAATCTTCTAACGGTTGGGTTCCAGAACCAAGACCTGCTGCCATGGAATCGGCAAGAGCCTTGCCCCCTGCATATAACGGATTTTGAGGATCCAAAGCAATTCCCATTGATGCAGCTTGCGCCCAATCATCACCCTCACCACTTGTCATGCCATATAACTCACTAGCCAAGCGTTCAAACGATTTGGCATCTTTACGAGTAAAGTAAATCTCCAGCAACTTAACTCTGACCGCATGCCTGTCAGGCTGAGTGCGCAAAGCTTCTTTTAAAATCTCTTCTGCTTGGGAATCACGTCCGTAGGCAATGTACACATCTGCCTCTGCAACAGGATCGACTTCATTAGCATCCAACTGGCTAGCTGATGGCGCAAAATTTGAATTGAAAACGCTGTTGTTAGTATCAACGCTTTGTCCACCAGTAGAGCCAAACATCGAGTTGGCCTTCATACTAGAGCCAGTCAGTATGCTGTCCTCAAATTGCTGAAGTTTTTTCTTGCGTCGGCTAGAGTAAATACCAAAACCACCAAGTAAAGCTAGCAAGACACCTGCACCAGGAAGTAAAAAGCCACTATCCATTAAACTATCGAAAAATCCCGGCTCTGGCGGTGGTGGTGGCGGCAAAACCTTGCGCTTCGGCACCACTGCGGTTGACGCACTGGTTGATGAGGCTGAAGTCGCAACAACAGGAGCTGGTTTAGTATCTGGACTGGTGGTTACCGGTGCACTAACAGCGACAGGACTGACCGATGCTGACGCTGATGCAGCCAGCTTTGTCGCTGCAGCCTGCTTGTCACTCAAGTCTTTATCTTTTACTTGAAGTATTTTCTGCAAACCTTCAACATTTTTTTCCAATTCTTTGACGCGAGCGTTTGCGTCTGCAATTGCTTTATCTTTAGCAACTTTATCTTCTTCAGTAAATACTTTACCGGTAGCTGATTTTACAGATGCTGCCGGAGCCGCTTTAGACAATTTCAACTTATCTAAAGCTTCGCTTGTAGCAGTAGGAACTTCTTTTACTTTAGCAGTAATTACACCATTTGCTGTTTGCTTGGAAGCCGCGACCTTCTCTGCGGGAGCCTTCTCTACTTGCCTAGCCAATTTATTTCTATAAGCACTGAAATCGGCCGCATGTGCCATAACAACGGAGTGCGCTTCAACAGCAGAGCTGGACCGAATTGCGTCAGCATCAGGAACCGATAAAATTTGTCCCGCCTTAAGGCGATTCATATTATTACCAGCGAATGCCTGTGGGTTGGCTTTATATAAACTAACCAGCATCTGATCAAGCGATACGCCGTCACCTTTGTATGCGCCCGCTATTTTGCTTAAAGTGTCCCCTGCTTTGACTTGATAGTCACCAGATGACTTTACTGGAACACTCGATTCATTTTTTGGTGCTGCGACTCTTTTCTCCCGGACAGCAGGAGTAGTTGTCGAATTCGTATTTGGTTTATTCTGCGTATATGTTTGATTTGTGTTGGATTGGGTAACTCCTGCAACACTCACAGGATTTGCGACTTGGGCTGATTGACTGTTTCTTAGTTCGGCAGGATCAAGTAAGAATGTGTATTCACGCAATAATTTACCATTGCTGGAATTTAGCTCCAACAACATGTCAACAAACGGCTCGTTCATTGCTTGATTTGAGGAAACGCGAATTACGTACCCTGAACCACGTTGCTCAACACTAAAGCGCAAGGACAACAATGCAGGATTTAAATCAATACTGGCTTGGCGAAACGCGTCGGAAGAGGCCAACTTCGGCACTAGCGAACCAATTTCATCTTTGTTTGGCGATGTTAATTCAATCTCAGCACGTAGTGGCTGCCCTAGCGAGGACAACACAGTCAGCTTACCCAGACCGGTGGCATGTGCGCTGGATAACATGAACAAAGTTGAGGCTACCGCTGTACCCAGCACTTTGCGTCCGAGGGAAATCACCGGTGAGCGTTTATGGTTATGCATTTTATAGGACATATTTGGGAAATTTGACAAATCCAGTTAGCGATAGCAATCGTATTAAATTACGGATGAATGCATCATATTGTCTCAAGATAACATTACAAACTTAGCGCTGCAAGCTTAACTCGATTTACTACTATGGTAAATACATTAAGAAGCCAAACCATTTCCAATTTGGATAAATCGTTGTTGCAGTTTGACAATCAAGTCATAAAAGCACTAAATATGAGGACAAAAACAAAAAGGAATGAGAAATCATTCCTTTTTTAACAACGACAATGAAAACTGTTGAGTTAATCGGTAATCAAAATACGTAGCATGCGGCGCAAAGGTTCTGCCGCACCCCACAATAATTGATCGCCGACTGTAAACGCCGATAAATACTCACCGCCCATTTGCATTTTGCGCAAACGCCCGACCGGAATTGTCAGACTACCAGTAACGGCGGCAGGTGTTAAATCACGCATAGAAGCAACACGCTCATTAGGGACAACTTTAACCCACTGATTATTTTGGGCAATGATGTCGTAGATTTCATCCAGCGGTACATCTTTCTTCAACTTGATTGTCAAGGCTTGCGAATGACAACGCATTGCACCAACACGAATACATAGACCATCAACTGGAATTGGCGCCGAACCAAAAGCTGCCCCCTTACCCAAAATCTTGTTAGTTTCTGCGCCTGCTTTCCACTCTTCTTTAGAAACGCCATTCCCCAGATCCTTATCAATCCAAGGAATCAAATTACCAGCTAACGGAACGCCAAATTGCTTCGTTTCATCATCAGTAAAAGAGTGCTGTTTAGCGAGAACTTTTCGGTCAATTTCTAAAATTGCTGCTGCGGGATTATCTAGCAACGCCTTTACTTCAGCGTTAATGCTGCCAAACTGAGTCAATAGCTCACGCATGTGCTGCGCACCGCCACCAGAGGCCGCCTGATAAGTCATTGAGGACATCCAATCGACCAAATCATACTGAAACAGGCCACCCAGGCCCATCAACATACAAGACACGGTGCAGTTACCGCCAATGTAGTTTTTGACTCCTCGGCCCAATGCAGACTTAATCACGTCCAGATTGACTGGATCCAGTACGATCACAGCATCGTCCTCCATGCGTAAGCTAGAGGCGGCATCAATCCAATAACCATTCCAGCCAGCTGCACGCAACTTAGGGAAAACTTCCGTCGTATACTCGCCACCCTGGCAGGTAATAATAATGTCGCACTTCTTCAATGCATCAATATCATTTGCGTCTTTTAATGTCTTTTCATTCTTTGCCATTACAGGAGCCGTGCCACCTGTGTTGGAAGTTGAAAAAAACACTGGTTCGATATGAGCGAAATCGCCCTCTTCTTGCATACGCTGCATTAAAACCGAACCTACCATTCCACGCCAACCTACCAGACCAACTAGTTTCATCATCTTTCCCTAAAATTTGCAGGCAACGCCTGCTGATTGACACATCTACTGCAATTATTCCAATGCTTTAACTACTGCATTACCCATCTCGACCGTTCCGACTTTCGTCGTTCCTGGCTCATAAATATCTGGAGTTCTCAGACCTTGAGATAAGACATTCTTAACCGCACTCTCAATACGATCCGCCTGATCGGCTTTGCCAAATGAGAAACGTAACATCATCGCAGCAGACAAAATAGTCGCTAAAGGGTTGGCAACACCTTTGCCCGCGATATCAGGTGCAGAGCCATGCGATGGCTCATACAAGCCTTTGTTATTTGCATCCAACGATGCGGAAGGCAACATCCCGATTGAGCCAGTCAACATTGCCGCTGCATCGGACAAAATATCGCCAAACATGTTGCCTGTAACGATCACATCAAATTTTTTCGGTGCGCGTACTAATTGCATTGCCGCGTTATCGACATACATATGATCTAGCGCAACGTCTGGATATTCTTTATGAACATCCGTGACGATGTCTTTCCAGAACTGGAACGTCTCAAGCACATTTGCCTTATCCACGCTGGTCAAACGTTTTGAACGCTTTTGCGCGGCTTGAAAAGCGACATGAGCAATGCGACGGATTTCACCCTCAGCGTAGCGCATCGTATCGAAACCTTCGCGCTGGCCTTTGAAAGGGCCATCTGGACATTCCCGCACACCACGAGGCTGTCCAAAGTAAATGTCGCCAGTCAATTCCCGGATAATCAGAATATCCAAACCCGAAACTATTTCAGGCTTTAAAGTAGAAGCTCCCGCTAATTCAGGATACAAAATTGCCGGACGCAGGTTTGCAAACAGACCAAGATTTTTACGCAAACCAAGAATTGCCTGCTCAGGACGCAAAGCGCGATCTAAAGTATCGTATTTCCAGTCACCTACTGCGCCAAACAACACCGCATCAGCTTCCAATGCCAGTTTGAGTGTAGCGTCTGGCAACGGATGCCCGCTTGCCTCAAAGCCGGCGCCACCGACTGGTGCAGTTTCCATTTCAAATGATTCGCCCAACACATTTAAAACTCTGACTGCTTGCTCGACTATCTCAGGACCGATGCCATCACCTGGCAAAATTGCTATTTTCATGTTCTATTCATTTCAATAAATCGTCGCATTAAGATTCGATTAGATCGTATTCGCTAACCAAGGCTGCATCGCGATATGGCGCTCTTCAAATGCGCGAATTTTGTCCGCCTGGCGCAAAGTCAATCCGATGTCGTCAAGCCCGTTCAACAAACAATATTTGCGGAAAGTATCGACTTCAAATGGATAGCTGACAATGCCATTAGACGTTGTCACAACCTGCTTCTCAAGATCAACGATCAACCGAAAGCCAGGAAAAGCTTTAACTTCATTAAATAACTGATCAACTTGCTGCTCACTCAAAACGATTGGAAGCAAACCATTTTTAAAGCAGTTATTAAAGAAAATATCGGCAAAACTTGGCGCTATCACTGCACGAAAACCGTATTGATCTAAGGCCCACGGTGCATGCTCACGCGAAGAACCGCAACCAAAATTTTTGCGCGTCAACAAAATCGATGCGCCTTGATAGCGTGCTTGATTCAATACAAAATCTGGATTGAGCGGACGCTTACTATTGTCCATACCAGGCTCACCATGATCCAGATAACGCCATTCGTCAAACAGATTAGGGCCAAAACCACTACGCTGAATTGACTTCAAAAACTGCTTTGGAATAATGGCATCAGTATCGACATTCGCTCTGTCCATCGGCGCGACAAGACCATCAAGCACGGTAAATTTTTCCATAATTATTTTCTGCCAGCATCCTCAACAACTTCACCTGCTTTTTTTACATCTTTACCGATACCTTGGACGGTATTGCAAGCGGCTAAAACGACTACGCAAATGGCGAGAGTGAATAATTTTTTCATGTACGTTCCTCAGAAATAAAATTAGCGCAAAGCGCGGACATCAACAAAATGACCTGCAATACCGGCGGCAGCCGCCATTGCAGGAGAGACCAAATGGGTACGACCACCCTGCCCCTGGCGACCTTCAAAATTACGATTCGATGTCGAGGCACAACGTTCACCTGGCTCTAAACGATCAGCGTTCATCGCAAGACACATAGAGCATCCAGGCTCACGCCACTCAAAACCAGCATCACGAAAAATCTTATCCAGGCCTTCTCGTTCTGCCTGATCCTTGACTAGACCAGAGCCCGGAACAACCATCGCCAACTTCACATTGGATGCACGGAATTTTCCACGCACTACAGCGGCAGCGGCACGTAAATCTTCAATGCGAGAGTTAGTGCAAGAGCCAATAAATACTTTGTCGATACGAATATCTTCAATCGCGGTGTTTGGCTTCAAGGCCATGTAAATCAGCGCTTTTTCCATCGCATCGCGTTTTACAGCGTCTTTTTCCTGATCTGGATCTGGTACGCGACCATCTACAGCGACAACCATTTCTGGCGAAGTTCCCCAAGTGACTTGTGGCTTGATCTCTGCCGCATTTAAGGTAACAACCATGTCAAACTTTGCACCAGCATCGGTATGCAAGGTACGCCAGTATTCAACAGCACTATCCCAATGCGGTCCTGCCGGTGAAAACGGGCGACCTTTGACATAATCAATCGTGGTTTGATCAACGGCAATCATGCCAGCGCGGGCGCCAGCTTCAATCGCCATATTACAGACGGTCATGCGACCTTCCATCGACAAACTACGGATTGTTGAGCCAGCAAACTCAATCGCATAACCTGTACCGCCGGCCGTACCAATTTTGCCAATGATGGCGAGGACAATATCTTTTGCGGTCACGCCAGCCGGCATCGCACCATCGACTTGCACCAGCATGGCTTTGGATTTTTTAGCAATGAGTGTTTGTGTGGCCAACACGTGCTCAACTTCTGAGGTGCCAATGCCGTGTGCCAGGCAAGCAAATGCGCCGTGGGTCGATGTATGAGAATCACCACAAACCACCGTCATACCTGGCAAAGTCGCACCTTGCTCTGGACCGATCACATGCACGATCCCTTGACGCTTGTCATTCATACCAAAATACGTCAAGCCGTATTGCTTTGCGTTGGCATCCAGCGTTTCTACTTGCAGGCGAGAAGTCGGGTCATCAATACCATTGACGCGGTTAGTGGTTGGCACGTTGTGATCAGCGACTACCAGATTCGCGGATAAGCGCCAAGGCTGACGTCCAGCGATTTTTAATCCCTCAAAAGCTTGCGGGCTGGTGACTTCGTGAAGTAAATGGCGGTCAATATACAAAATTGCGGTGCCATCATCGTCCTCATTGACGATATGGGATTCCCAAAGTTTGTCGTAAAGCGTTTTAAGCATGATGTTGGAACCTGATATGAGATACGTGAGCCTGCAACGCGCGTAAGAAGCCGGATAATCCTTTTGGGATTAGCGCAAATCAAAGGAGCAGGGAAATACGAAGTTTCGTGCGGTCTGGCCAGATCAACGACACAACAATTGACAGGAAACCGGTGCAATATGCACTACTCAGGTGATTTGCAGTCGACTCAGGTGAAATCGGAGAGACTCTTATGCAAAATTTGCCTTAGATTATGCCACAATTGTGTAACGCAGAACCATACTGCGCATCAATTTAAGGCATACGTTTTTCCATAGAAAAATAGAAAATATTGAATTAAAGCCAAACTTTCACCGGGTAATTGGAGAAAAATAAAGAAATTTCCATTTTTTATTCTGTTGACCCAATTCGTGAAAAACTACCGGCACCACCACAAAACATCTACAGAATATTTGCAATACTCCTACCCAGTAAAATTAACTGTCCAGAGATTATCTGGTCAATAACAATCATTAGTGGCTATACTCCCCATAAAACTGCATAGTCGCATCAAATCACCTAATAGCAATATTTATGATTGCCTAACATCACCGCATTGTGCACGATGTCTTAAAGCATGATCCATCAATACCAGCGCAAGCATCGCCTCAGCAATCGGTGTGGCACGGATACCAACACAGGGATCATGCCGTCCAAAAGTTTCCACCATAACTGGGTTGCCGTCCTTATCAATCGAACGACGTGGTGTACGAATAGACGATGTGGGCTTAATCGCAATCGAAACCGTAATATCTTGCCCGGTTGAGATTCCTCCTAAAACACCACCAGCGTTATTACCGACAAACCCCTCAGGCGTCAGTTCGTCGCCATGCTCGGAACCACGCTGGGCAACGCACTTAAAACCAGCACCAATTTCTACGCCCTTAACGGCATTAATCCCCATCATAGCGTAAGCGATTTCTGCGTCCAATTTATCGTAAATTGGCTCTCCCAAACCAACCGGGACGCCGCTCGCTACCACATCAATCCGCGCACCGATCGAATCACCGTCTTTACGTAGGGCGTCCATGTAATCCTCTAGCTGTGTAATTAAAGCCGGATTATTGTTGGGCGCAAAGAAGGGGTTATCAGACACATGCGCCCACGATTCAAACGGGATCACGATATCGCCCAACTGGCTCATTCCACCTTTGAAGGTCGTACCATACTGTTGAAAAAGCCACTTTTTGGCAATAGCTGCGGCACCAACCACTGGCGCGGTCAAGCGTGCAGAAGAACGACCGCCACCGCGTGGATCGCGGATGCCGTATTTATTCCAGTAGGTAAAGTCGGCGTGTCCGGGGCGAAAAGTCTCGGTAATGTTGCCGTAATCCTTGCTGCGCTGGTCTTGGTTGCGGATCAATAGACCAATCGGTGTACCTGTCGTTTTACCTTGATACACACCAGACAAAATTTCTACCGTATCTGGCTCCTGCCGTTGCGTGACATGGCGCGATGTGCCCGGTTTGCGACGATCTAATTCAGGCTGTATATCCAGCTCTGACAACTCAAGCCCCGGAGGGCAACCATCAATTACACAACCGATTGCAGGGCCATGTGACTCACCAAAAGTCGTCACTGTGAACAGTGTTCCAAATGTATTACCAGACATAATATTTGCAGTATTTGTTTCGAAATTGCCTTGATTTTAACAGCGATAACGGCTTAAGAGTCTCCTTCAGGTATAGCATTCTCTAGGAAAAGTACGTAAATCTCGACACAAAATTTGGTTTTATGAATTTTGTCCACATAAGTCGAGAAATATTTGTACTTCTTGTTTTATACTGACTCAATACAACAAATCCGACTTGGCTGTTTGATCATTTAATGCGATAGTTCACGTAAAGTTACAATCGAAGAAAGTAATACACGTAGCAATAGAGGTTCTTGCAAAACGAAACACCGGAGAGTAATTTTATTGCGAGAAGCGCAAAATAGATGAGAAAGGAGCGGCCATTTCTGGCAAGATGAAAG